>JAFEDG010000031.1 GCA_018241745.1 Pseudomonadota bacterium | reverse complement strand
CTGGCGGCGCGCGAAGTCGAGCAGCGCGCGATCGTCGCTCGCCTGCGCGCCGGGCAGCACCTCCGCCTCGACGAGATCGCGCATCGGCGCGCGCTCCTGTATGTCGCGCAGCCAGCGCATGCCGTGCACGATCGCACGGCGATCGCGTTCGGCCTGCAGGTAGTTGGTCTCGATCCGCGGCGACGCGCGCGGGTCGGCGCTGGCGATCCGCACGCGCCCGCGTGACTCGGGATGGCATTGCCAGACGGCGGCCGTGAACCCCGAATAACGGTGCAGTGGCGTACCCGGCTTGTCGACGGAGAGCGGCATCACGTTGAACTGCACGTCGGGGCGGCCGCCCACGGCGTCTGGCGTGCACGCGGCGCCGCCGACCTGGCCCGCGCCGACGGTGAGCGGTCCGGCCTTGTCGACGAGCCAGCGCCAGCCCATCTCCGCCAGCTTCCACGGCCGGCGCACGTCGTCGTTGAGCGAGCGGTGCTCGCGCATTCGCAGGATCGTGCGCGCCTGGTAGTGATCCTGCAGGTTCTCGCCGACGCCGACGCTGTCCGCGATGACGGGGATGCCGTGCTGGCGCAACAGCGCCGCGGGCCCAACGCCGGAGAGCTGCAGCAGTTGCGGCGATTGCAGCGCGCCGGCTGCGAGGATGATCTCGCGTGCGGCGGTTGCGTGCCGCTCGCCGTGCGCGTCGCGCCATTCGACACTGCGCGCGCGGCGGCCGTCGAAGCGCACGCGCGACACCAGCGCCCCGGTGACGAGCGTCAGGTTGGGCCGCGCGAGCACCGGATGCAGGAACGCGCGCGACGCGCTTTCGCGCCAGCCGCCGTGGATCGACAGGTTGTAGGCGCCGACGCCGTACGTCGTCGGCCCGTTGAAATCGGGGTTGCGCGGCAGGCCGGCGTCATGCGCGGCATCGACCCACGCGTCGCACCACGGGTGCTCGTTGCGCAAGCGCGACACGTGCAGCTCGCCGCCCGCGCCGCGCCACGCATCGGCACCGCCCTCGTAGGTCTCGAGCCGCTTGAAATGCGGCAATACGTCCGCGTACGACCAGCCTGTCGCGCCGAGCCGCGCCCAGTCGTCGAAATCCTCGTGCTGGCCGCGGATGAAGATGAGGCCGTTGATCGACGACGACCCGCCGACGATGCGCCCGCGCGGCCACACGACGTTGCGGCCGTCGGTGCCTTCGCACGGCTCGGTGTCGAACATCCTGGAATAGCGCGGGTCGTAGATCGTGCGGAAATAGCCGACCGGCAGCCGGAGCCAGAAGCCCCGATCCGGGCCGCCGGCCTCGACGAGCAGCACGCGCGACCGCGGATCGGCCGACAGCCGGTTGGCGAGGATGCACCCCGCCGAGCCGGCGCCGACGACGATGTAGTCGTATTCGTCCGCGGCCGCCATTGCGTCGTCAGGCCTTGATCGTCTCGAGGTACAGCGACGCGTCGAAGTACTTGGACGCCGGTACCGCGTTCTCGATCTTGCCGAAGCGGACGAAGAAGTCGCTGACCTGCTGCAGCCACCTGGTCACCGTGCCGTCTGCATACTTGGGGCGCCATTCGGCCGACGTGAACATCTTCTGCGCGCCGAACTGGTTCTTGAGCTCCTCGAACGTCACGTTCGGGTAGTGCGCCTTCTGCAGCGCGGCCAGCGCGGCGTCCGTGTTCTTGATCATGTAGTCGTTGGCCTCGGCCCAGCCGCGGATCACGTTGGCGCAGACGGCGCGGTTCTTCGCGTACCACGCGTTGCCGGCCGCCCAGCCGTCGACGATCGCCGCTTCGGGGTAGAACTTCGACGCGTCGACGAGCATCCGCGCACCGGGAACCTTTTCCTTGACCTGCACGTTGAACGGAACCCACAGCGCGACGGCGGGGACCGCGCCCGAGATGAACGCAGTGACCGCGTCGGGCATCCGCTGGTTGACGATCTCGACGTCGCCCGGGTGCCCCAGGCCATTCGCGGCCAGTGCCTTGTCGAGGAATACGTGCGCCGTCGTGCCAGTGGTCGTCGCGATCTTCTTGCCCTTCAGGTCCGCGAACGACTTGACGTCGTCGCGCACCCACAGCTGGGCCGTCGCGAACTCGATGTCGTTGCACAGGAACATGATGCCCTGGCCGCGCGCGGGGAAATTGGAGATCACGGCACCCGTCGACAGCATGTCGATGCTGCCGCCGATCATCGCCTGGAACAGCTCGAGGCCCGTGTTGAACTGCGTCATCTCGAATTCGACGCCATGCTTGGCGAACATGCCCTGGTCGATGCCGGTCCAGATCTGGCCGTCGACGGCGAGCGTGTGCAGGTAGCCGAGCTTGACCTTGGTCTTCGCTTGCGCGAACGCGGGCGCGGCGAGTGCTGCGCCGAGCGCGGCGCCGGTCTTGAGGACGGTGCGGCGGGTTACGTTCATGATGCTCCTCCTGGAGGTTTGCCGCGCCTAATGCGGCCTATGTCGTCTGCCGCGCGAGGCGCGGCCGGCGTAGTTTGCCGCGCTTGCGCGGCGTATTCGAGCATGACGAGCTCGCGTACGTGCGAGCGCAGCTCGTTGAATTCCCGTGTCTCGTGCAGCGCTTCTTGCCGGGGATACGGAAAGGGAACGTCGATGATCTCGCGCACGCGCGTCGGCCGCGCGCTCATCACGATGATCCGCGACGACAGGTAGATCGCTTCCTCGACGGAGTGCGTGATCAGCATTACCGTCTTGCCTTCGGCCGCGAGCACCTCGAGCAGCAAATCCTGCATCGCGCTGCGCGTTTGTGCGTCCAGTGCGCCGAACGGCTCGTCCATCAGCAGGAACTGGGGCCGCACTGCGTAGGCGCGGGCGAGCGCGAGCCGCTGGCGCATGCCGCCGGACAGCGTCTTGGGCCACGCGTCGGCGAAGTCGGCGAGGCCCATCAGTCGCATGTAGCGGTTGACGATCTCGTCGCGCGCGGCTTCGGGCGTCCGATTGGCCGCGAGCTTCAGGCCGAACGCGATGTTGTCGCGCACCGACAGCCACGGGAACACGCCGTATTCCTGGAACATGACGCCGCGGTCCGGCCCCGGACCCTTGATCGGCGCGCCGTCGAGCAGCACGCTGCCGGACGTCGGCTGCACGAAGCCGGCCACGATGTTCATCATCGTCGTCTTGCCACAACCGGACGGGCCGATGATCGAGACGAACTCGCCGTCGCGGATGTCGTAGGTGACGTCGTCGACGACGCGCATCGTGCCGCGCGCCGACGCGAACTCCACGCTGACGTGGTCGAATGCGATGCGGACGGGCGCGGCGGTGGTCATGCGATCCGGTCCTGCCAGGCGACGAAGCGGCGCGCGAGTGCGCGGATCGCGAAGTCCATCGCCAGTGCGATAACGCCGATGCAGATGATGCCGACGTAGATCACGTCGAGCTGGAAGAACGCCGACGCGTTCTGGATCAGCGCGCCCAGGCCGCGCTGCGCGGCGATCAGCTCGGACGCGACGAGCGTCGCCCATGCGACGCCGAGCGCCACGCGCAACGCGGTCAGCATGTGGGGCACCGTCAGCGGCACGATCACCTTGCGGAACAGCTCGCTGTCGGTGGCGCCGAGCGTGCGTGCGACGCGGACGTAGAGCGGGCTGATCTGCGCGATGCCCTCGTACATGACGATGACGCCGGCAAAGAACGACGCGTAGAACAGGATGATGATCTTGGCCGGTTCGCCGATGCCGAAGTAGACGATCACGAGCGGGATCAGCGCGATCGGCGGCAGCGCGCGGAAGAAGTTGAGCAGCGGGTCGATGAAGCCGCGGATGTTGCGGTACCAGCCGAGCACGAAGCCGACGGGAACGGCCAATGCGATGCCGAGCGCGACCCCTGCGAACACGCGGCCGGTGGACATCGCGATGTCGACGGGCAACGAACCTGCGGTCAGCAGCTGCCAGAACTTGAGCCCGACCTGCGGGGGCGTCGGGACAAGGCCCGGATTGACGAGTCCCGAGATCGAGACGAGCCACCACAGGGCGACGACGAGCAGCCAGGGTGCGGCGATGAGGGCAATGCGCAACATGGCGGCAAAAGGTACTATAGATGGAACCTTATGCACAAGCCGATCCCTCGCGACGACGCCGTGTTCGGTGACAGCCCGGTGCCGCGCTACGCGCAGCTCGCGGCGCTGTTTCGGCGGCGAATCGCCCGCGGTACCTGGGCGCCGGGCGACCAGTTGCCGACGCTCGACGCGCTGATGGCGGAATTCGGCGTGGCCCGCGTCACCGTGCGCCAGGCCATCGCGGAGCTGGCGCGCGAGGGGCTCGTCGCGCCCCACCGGGGCCGCGGGACGTTCGTGACTGCACCGCCCGCGACGCGGGGCGGCCTGCGGCTCGCGACGTCGCTGGCGGCAATCGCCGACATGTATCGCGACGACGCCCCCAAGCTGACGCTGATCGAGGAGACGACGGCCGCACCGCGCCTGGGCCCGGACGAAGGACGGCCGGCAGCGCAGTATCAGCACCTGCGCCGCGTGCATACGCGCGACGGCGTCGCGTACTGCGTGATCTCGATCTACCTCGACGAGCGCGTGTTCCGGCAGGCGGCGGACCGTTTCCGGCGCCACACTGTCGTCCCGGTGCTGCTGGATCTCCCGGGCGTGCGCATCGCCCGCGCCTGGCAGACGCTCGTGATCGGTACCGCCGACATGGACGTCGCGCGGCTGATCGGCGTGCCGGTCAACTCGCCCGTCGCCGAGGTGAGGCGCGTCTGCTGCGATGCGGACGGCGTCGCGCTGTACGTCGCCGACGTGACGTATCGGGGCGACTACATCCACCTCGAGATGGACCTCACGCCATAGGGTCCGACCCTAATTTCCGCTCACCGGTCCGCAACCGGGCGCCCCAGCACCTGGAAATTAGGGTCGGACCCTGGTCGTGTCACGGCAGAAATTAGGGTCGGACCCTCTTTTCCGGTAAAATGAGAATTTCCAAGAGAGAACTTGGACCATGACGAAGTTCGTCTTCGTGACCGGTGGCGTCGTTTCCTCGCTGGGGAAGGGCATCGCCGCCGCGTCTCTCGCCGCCATCCTCGAATCGCGCGGCCTTCGCGTCACCAACCTCAAGCTCGATCCGTACATCAACGTCGACCCCGGCACGATGTCGCCTTTCCAGCATGGCGAGGTGTTCGTGACGGAGGACGGCGCGGAAACGGACCTCGACCTCGGCCATTACGAGCGCTTCACCGATGTGAAGATGGCCAAGCGCAACAACTTCACGACGGGCCAGATCTACGAGAGCGTGATCCGCAAGGAGCGGCGCGGCGATTACCTCGGCGGCACCGTGCAGGTCATCCCCCACATCACCGACGAGATCAAGAGCTGGATCGTCGCCGGCGCGGGGGGCGAGAAGAGCGAAGCGGAAGTGGCCGTTGTCGAAGTCGGCGGCACGGTCGGTGACATCGAGTCGCTGCCGTTCCTCGAGGCCATCCGCCAGCTTGGCATCACGCTGGGCCGCGACAACGTCTGCTACATCCACCTGACGCTGGTCCCGTACATCCCGGCGGCGGGCGAGATGAAGACCAAGCCGACCCAACACTCCGTCAAGGAGCTGCGCGAGATCGGCATCCAGCCCGACATCGTGCTGTGCCGCGCCGATCGCCCGGTGCCGGACGGTGATCGCCGCAAGATCGCGCTGTTCACCAACGTGGCGCCGGAAGCGGTCATTCCCGCGCTCGACAAGGATTCGATCTACAAGATCCCGGCAGCGCTGCATGCCGAGGGCCTCGACGACATCGTCTGCCGCAAGCTGGGGCTCGCGCCGCCGCCGGCGGACCTGTCGATGTGGAACAAGCTCACCGACGCGCTCGAGCACCCCGAGCGCGAAGTGAAGATCGCGATGGTCGGCAAGTACGTCGACCTGACCGAGTCGTACAAGTCGCTGTCCGAGGCGCTGATCCACGCCGGTATCCACACGCACTCGAAGGTGCGCATCCAGTACGTCGACTCGGAAGCGATCGAGCGCGACGGCGTCGGCGCGCTGACGGACGTCGACGCGATCCTCGTGCCCGGCGGCTTCGGCAAGCGTGGCGTCGAAGGCAAGATCGCCGCCATCCGCTATGCGCGCGAGAACGCCGTCCCGTACATGGGCATCTGCCTCGGCATGCAGCTCGCGATGATCGAGTTCGCGCGCAACGAGGTCGGCCTCGCCGACGCCAACAGCACCGAGTTCGATCCGGCCACGCCGCATCCGGTAGTGGCGCTGATCACCGAATGGCAGAACCGCGACGGCACGATCGAGAAGCGTACCGCCACGTCGGACCTGGGCGGCACGATGCGCCTGGGCGCGCAGCCGTGCGAAGTGCAGCCCGACACGCTCGCGTACCGCATCTACGGGTCGACGAGCGTCGCCGAGCGTCACCGGCATCGCTACGAGGTCAACAACCACTACCTGCCGCGGATCGAGGCGGCGGGCATGCGCGTATCCGCGCGCGCCAAGAGCCCGCTCGCCGGCGACCTTTGCGAGATGATCGAACTGCCGGGCCACCCGTGGTTCTTCGGTTGCCAATACCACCCGGAATTCACGTCCAATCCACGCCGCGGGCATCCGCTGTTCGTGAGCTTCGTGCGGGCCGCGCTCGCGCACCAGGCAGCGGACCACGAGGCCGCCGAGCCACCGCGTGCCCGTGTGGCCGCGTCCGCGTGACGATGGGCTGCCTCCGATGAAGCTTTGCGGTTTCGAGGCCGGGCTCGACCGGCCGCTGTTCCTGATCGCGGGTCCGTGCGTCGTCGAGTCGATGCAGCTGCAGATCGACACGGCGGGCACGCTGAAGGAGATCACCGGGCGCCTCGGCATTCCGTTCATCTTCAAGTCGTCGTACGACAAGGCCAATCGCAGCTCGCACGCGAGTTTCCGCGGCCCCGGCATGGACGAGGGCCTGCGCGTGCTCGCGGAAGTGAGGCGCCAGCTGGGCGTGCCGGTGCTGACCGACGTCCACGCGACGGAGGAAATCGCGACGGCCGCGGCAGTGGTCGACGTGCTGCAGACCCCGGCGTTCCTGTGCCGGCAAACGGACTTCATCCAGGCGGTCGCGGCCTCCGGCAAGCCGGTCAACATCAAGAAGGGCCAGTTCCTGGCACCTGACGACATGCGCCAGGTGGTGGCCAAGGCCAAGGCGGCGAGCGGCACCGACAATATCCTCGTGTGCGAGCGTGGCGCGTCGTTCGGGTATCACAACCTCGTATCCGACATGCGCTCGCTGGCGATCATGCGCGCCACCGGCTGTCCCGTCGTGTTCGACGCGACCCATTCGGTGCAGCTGCCGGGCGGGCAGGGCACGTCGTCCGGCGGGCAGCGCGAGTTCGTGCCGGTGCTCGCGCGCGCGGCCGTCGCATCCGGCGTCGCGGGGGTATTCATGGAGACGCATCCGGACCCGCGCGTCGCGCTGTCGGATGGCCCCAACGCGTGGCCGTTGCCGCGGATGGAAGCGTTGCTGGAAACGCTCGTCGAGCTCGACGCCACCGTCAAGCGCGCAGGCTTCCCCGAGCAGGACCTGATCGCCGAAGCCGCGCAATGACTCCGTCCGCTGCCGCCACCCGTCATCTGATCTGACACCTGATTCCTGATTCCTGAATACTGAACATGAGCGCCATCGTCGACGTCATCGCCCGTGAAATCCTCGACTCCCGCGGCAACCCCACGATCGAGGCGGATGTCGTCCTCGAGTCCGGTGTGTCGGGACGCGCGGCCGTGCCCTCGGGCGCATCGACCGGGTCCAAGGAAGCCATCGAGCTGCGCGACAACGATCCTGCGCGCTACCTCGGCAAGGGCGTGCGCAAGGCCGTCGATCACGTCAACACCGAAATCTGCGAAGCCGTACTGGGTCTCGATGCCACCGAGCAAAGCCTGATCGACCGCACGCTGATCACGCTCGACGGCACCGAGAACAAGGCGCGCCTCGGCGCCAACGCGATCCTCGCCGTGTCCTGCGCGGTGGCCAAGGCGGCCGCCGAGGAAACGTCGCTGCCGCTGTATCGGTACCTGGGTGGCGCGAGCGAGATGCAGCTGCCGGTGCCGCTGATGAACGTCATCAACGGCGGCGCGCACGCCAGCAACAAGATCGACATGCAGGAGTTCATGATCGTGCCGCTGGGCGCGCCGACGTTCGGCGAGGCGCTGCGCTACGGCGCCGAAGTGTTCCACACGCTGAAGAAGCTGCTCGCGGCGAGGGGACTGCCCACGACGGTCGGCGACGAAGGCGGTTTCGCGCCCGACCTCGAGAGCAACGAGGCTGCGCTGCAGCTGCTCGTCGAGGCGATCGACAAGGCCGGCTACACGCCGGGCACCGACATCTCGATCGGGCTCGACTGCGCGGCCAGCGAATACTTCAAGGACGGCGAATACCGGCTGGAAGGCGAGGGCCGCGTCGTCAATCCCGACCAGATGGTGGACGTGCTGGCGACGTGGTGCGGCAAGTACCCGATCATCAGCATCGAGGACGGCATGTCCGAACACGACTGGGAGGGCTGGAAGAAGCTGACCGACCGGCTCGGCAAGGACGTGCAGCTCGTCGGCGACGACATCTTCGTCACCAACACGCGGATCCTGAAGCAGGGGATCGCCAAGGGCGTGGCCAATTCGATCCTGATCAAGATCAACCAGATCGGCACGCTGACGGAAACGTTCGCCGCGATCGCGATGGCCAATCGCGCGGGTTACACGGCCGTCGTGTCACACCGGTCCGGTGAGACGGAAGACAGCATGATCGCGGACATCGCGGTCGGCACCAACGCGGGCCAGATCAAGACCGGGTCGCTGTCGCGCTCGGACCGTATCGCCAAGTACAACCAGCTGCTGCGGATCGAGGAAGACCTCGGCGACGCCGCACGCTACGCGGGCCGCGCGGCCTTCTTCAACATCGCCTGACGCCGATGCGGTGGCTCGCCGCCCTGTTGCTCGCACTGATCGCCGCGCTGCAATACCCGATGTGGCTGGGCAAGGGCAGCTGGATCGCCGTTCACGAGCTCGACCGCCAGATTGCCGCGCAGAACGCGACCAATGCGGAGCTGAAGCAGCGCAACGCCGCCGTCGACGCCGACGTGCGTGACTTGAAGACCGGCACGGCGGCGATCGAGGAGCGCGCGCGCGCCGAGCTCGGCATGGTCCGCCAGGACGAGGTGTTCTTCCAGTTGCAGAGTGTCGCCGCACCGCCACGCGAGGCGGCCAAGTCGCTGCGCGAAGTCGACGCCGGCAGCGGGGGGCCGATCACGTCGCCGGCCGGGGCGCCGGGCACGACGCCCGCGGCGCCACAGGCGCCGCGCTGAACCCCTTGCACGCGGGTACGCCCGTCACGTCGCCCGACAATCCGCGGCTCAAGGCGGCGCTGGCACTGCTCGCCTCGTCGCGCGAGCGTGCGAAGCGCGGCCTTGTCGTGCTCGAAGGCGCGCATCTCGTCGACAGTTACCGGTCCCGCTACGGCGCGCCCGAAACGCTGATCGTCACCGCGGAGGCCGCGGCGCGTGCCGACATCAGCAGCCTCGTCGCCGCGTTGCCGCCGTCGCGTACCGTCGTCGTGCCCGCGCGGCTCATCGCCGACCACGTTTCCGTGCCGGCGGACGTCGGGGTCCTTGCCGTCGTCCCGACGCTGCCCGCGGCGACGGCGGGCTTTCCGCCGCTCACGTTGCTGCTCGAGGACGTCCAGGATCCGGGTAACGTCGGAACAATCCTGCGCAGCGCGGCGGCGGCCGGCGTCGACCAGGTCCTGCTGTCCACCGGCTGCGCCCGGGCGTGGTCCCCGAAGGCGCTGCGGGCCGCGCAAGGCGCGCAGTTTCAGCTCGCAGTCGTCGAGGATGTGGACCTGGTCGCGTGGTCCACGGCGTTCCGTGCGCAACGGGGACGCGTCGTCGCGCTCGCGGTACGCGACGGGGTGTCGCTATACGACGAAGAGCTGACCGGGCCGCTGGCGCTCGCGGTCGGCAACGAAGGCGCGGGCCTGTCGGCGGCGCTGTTGGCCGCCGCCGAGCGCGCGGTCACGATCCCGATGGCGACCGGAAATGAATCGCTGAACGCCGCGGCCGCGGCCGCCGTGGCACTGTTCGAAGCCCGGCGGCAGCGCACGCGGCGCTGACGCCGCGGCGCGCAGGTCGGCGCCGGCTCAGCGCGCCTTGGTCGAGTTGAGCGCGTTGACGCGGCCTTCGATCACGCAGCCGTCCACCGTATTGGTCCAGCGATATTCGATGCCGGCGTCGGCGGCGATCCGCATGTCGTAGACGCGGGCGCTGGTCGACGACGAGCCGCCGGGACAGGTCGTGATGCCGGAAGGAATCTCCAGCGTCTTGCCGGTCTGCGTGGCCGTGCCCTTCGTCGAGCAGACGGGGTTGCCTTGCTCGTCGTAGATGCCGATGTTGACCGTGCTGGTCATCGCCGACGTCGACACGACGGTCTGGGTGATGACGATCTGGTCGAAGAACGTTTGTGGCGATGCCCCGGACCCGCAGCCGCTTCCGGTCAGCGAATACTGCTCCGCGCCCATGAAGTTGCCCGACACGTCGAGCATCTGCAGCGACTGGCGCTGAATGCCCACGGTCCGGCCCGCCGGCGCGCCCGTGCCCGAGTGCGCCGAGTCCACCGTGTACGAGAGCTGGCCGTGCGACGGGTCGCTGGCGGTGAAGGACATCGAGCCCGCGGCCGCGAATTGGCTCAGCGTCGGGTTGAAGGGGTCGTTGCCGTAGAAGTCACCCTTGATCACCGTGTACAGCGTGCCCGAGTAGACGCCGTTGGCCACGCGCGACATCGTGCCGCCGAACCACGTCGCCTTGCCGGCCGCGTCGTAGACGAAGAACGTGATGTAGATGAGGCTGTCGTTCTGCGCCATGTTGACGCCCCAGCCGCCGAGGCCCGGGCCTTCCCACCAGATGTCGGAGTAGTCGGTGTCGGCGTGCGCGAGCGGCGAGGCCAGCAGCGCAACGGCGGCAAGGCCGGCGCCGTAGCGGCGCAACGCGCGGAGGGAAGTGCGGAGCATGGACATGGCGAACCTTCGGTCGGCGAATCAGTAGATGTGGCGCTCGAGCTTGGCGCGATGGAGGATCGTCGTCGCGATCTCCTCGATCGACTTCGACGTCGTGTCGAGCAGCGGGATGCCTTCGTGGCGCATCAGGTTCTCGGCTTCGCGCACTTCGTAGCGGCAGTTGTCGAGCGACGCGTAGCTGCTGCCCGGACGGCGTTCCTCGCGGATCTCGCGCAGTCGTTCCGGCTGGATCGTGAGGCCGAACAGGCGGTCCTTCAGCGCAACCACGGAACCCGGCAGCTTGCGCACCGAGAAATCCTCGGGCGTCAGCGGGAAATTGGCGGCGCGGACGCCGAACTGCAGCGCGAGGTACAGCGACGTCGGCGTCTTGCCGCAGCGTGACACGCCGACGAGCACTACCTGGGCCTTGGCCAGGTCACGCGTCGCCGCGCCGTCGTCGTGCGTCTGCGTGAAGTTGATCGCCTCCATCCGCATGAAGTAATCGTGCAGGTTGGCGAGCCCGTGCGACCGGCCCGCAGCGTGCGCGCTCTTCTGGTCGAGCTCGGCTTCCAGCGGCGTCAGGAACGTCTTGAACAGGTCGAGCGTCAGCGCGTTGGCATCGCGGTGGACCTGCTGGCTCATCGCGTCGTTGACGATCGAGCTGAACACGATCGGGCGCCGGCCCTCGCGCGTGGCGGTGTCGTTGATCTCGCGGATCACCTCGGTGACGCGCTCGTCGCTGTCCACGAACGGGACCGTCACGCGCCGGAACTGCACGTTCTCGAACTGCGTCAGCAGGCTGTTGCCAAGCATCTCGGCCGTGATGCCGGTGCGGTCCGACAGGAAGTAGACGGTGCGGCGATCGCTCATCGGTGGCATTCCCTGGTTACCAATCCGCCCATACGGGCGTGACGCCGTCCGGCAACGGCGGCATCGCGCCAAGATCCATCCAGCTCTCGTCGGGCGCGTGGAAGTCCGAGCCCACCGAACCCCGCAAGCCATAGACGCGGGCGTGCGTCGCAAATTCCGTGAATTGCGCCGGCGTGTGCGCGGGCGAGATCACTTCCAGCGCGTCGCCGCCCAGGTCGCGGAACTGGCCGAGCAGCCGCCGCAGCGCCGTCGGCGAACACGGGTAGCGCCCGGGATGAGCGAGCACGGCGTCGCCGCCGGCACCGTGGATCCACGCAATTGCGTCCGCAAGCGTCGCCCACGCGTGGCGTACGTAGCCGGGCTTGCCGGGCGTCAGGTAACGCCTGAACACGGCGCGCGTGTCCTTCGCGCGACCGATCTCGACGAGGTAGCGCGCGAAATGCGTCCGCGCGACCAGTGCGTCGCTGCCCGCCAGCCTGCGCGCGCCGAGGTAGGCGTCGGGGATGCCGGCCTCTGCCAGCGAGTCGCCGATGCGCTGCGCGCGCCCATGGCGCCCAGCGCGCACGCCGGCGAGCCCTTGCGACAGCGTCGCGTCGTCGGGGTCGACGCCGAGCCCGACGACGTGCACGGTCAGGCTCTCGAACGATGCCGAAATCTCGACGCCGCAGGCAAATTGGATCCCGGCGTCGGCCGCGGCGGCCCGTGCTTCGGCGTTGCCTGCGACCTGGTCGTGGTCCGTCAGCGCCAGCACGTCCACCCCGCGGCCGACGGCGCGGGCGACGACGGCGGCGGGGGTGAGCACGCCGTCCGAGTACGTCGAATGGCAGTGGAGGTCGTAACGGGAGGTTGCGGAAACCATGGCAAGTGTCTGATTTTAGCCCCTAATGCCGCGGTCCGACCACAAACCAGCGTTGTTTTCCACAATCGGGAGGCCCTGGCGCGCTAGCATGGCCGGAGCACGCTCGCCGGGCGCCCCGACGCGCCGGACGGGCCGTTCATCGGGCCCCCTTGCGGCCCGCCGCGTAACGATCAAAAATATGCCATTGGTATAGGTCGTCTTCCTCCGTCGCAGATCCCCATCGTGAAACTGCTCGAACGCGTCCTCAATCCTCGCGAAATCCGCCGCCGCCTGGGGCTCAACCAGGAGCAGTTCTGGACGCAGATCGGCGTCACGCAGAGCGGAGGCTCGCGGTACGAGAGCGGCCGCGAGATGCCCAAGCCGGTTCGCGAGCTGCTGCGGCTCGTGCACGTCGAGCAAGTGGATCTGTCGCAGATCAAGCGCGTGGACTTCGAGATCATCGCGTACCTGCGCGAGGCACATCCGGACCTGTACCGGACGCTGCGCCGAGCCGTGCGCAGCCGGCACAAGCAGCCGGACGAGGGCGGCGAGTCCACGACCGGGGACCGGTCCGAGGACGACGCGGTCGAGGCGCTGCGCGAAGCACTGCCTTACGGCTCCGGCGACAGCTGAGCCACCGGCGCCGCCCGGCGCCTTGCCGCCGGGGGTTCTCAGCTTCGCTCCCGCTCGTCGCGGCAGCGCACATGCCGTATTGCACTGCAATGGACGCCCGCGCGGACAGGTAGAATTGCACCTTCCGACGAACCGTCGCGCGCGTGTTGCAAGAGCGCGCGCGCTCCTTCAGGCCCGGGTAATCCATGAACGACACGGCACGCGTGATCGCGTTCGACCATCTGCGCATGACCGACGTGGAGTCGGTCGGCGGCAAGAACGCATCGTTGGGGGAAATGATCAGCCAGCTCGGCGGCGCGGGCATCCGCGTGCCGGGCGGCTTCGCCACCACGGCGTCCGCCTATCGTGAATTCCTCGCGCAGGACGGGTTGGCGGCGCGCATCGACGCGCGGCTCAAGGTGCTCGACGTCGACGACGTCGCCGAGCTCGCGCGTGCCGGCAAGGAGATTCGCGGCTGGGTCGTGGCGGCCCCGTTGCCTGCCGCCCTGGAGCGCGACATCGCGACTGCCTACGCGGCGCTCGCGGCCGGCCATCCGGGCGCGACGTTCGCTGTCCGCTCGTCCGCCACGGCAGAAGACCTGCCGGACGCCTCATTCGCCGGGCAGCAAGAGTCTTTTCTTAATATCAGCGGCTTGCCAAACATTCTTCATGCGATTAAGGAGGTTTTCGCGTCGCTGTACAACGACCGCGCCATCGCCTACCGCGTGCACCAGGGGTTCGACCACGCGGACGTCGCGCTGTCGGCGGGCGTCCAGCGGATGGTCCGCAGCGACACCGGCGCGTCGGGCGTGATGTTCACGCTGGACACCGAATCCGGCTTCGACCAGGTGGTGTTCATCACGTCGTCGTACGGGCTCGGCGAGACGGTGGTGCAGGGCGCCGTCAACCCGGACGAGTTCTACGTGTGGAAGCCGAACCTCGCCGCGGGCCGTCCGGCCATCCTGCGCAAGTCCGTCGGCGGCAAGGCGATCAAGATGATCTATGCCGGCGAGCAGTCCGCGGGCCGCTCGACCCAGACGGTCGAGGTGCCGGTGGCCGAGCGCCAGCGTTTCTCGCTGACGGACGCGGAAGTCGAGGAACTCGCGCGCTTCGCCGTGAAGATCGAGCAGCATTACCAGCGGCCGATGGACATCGAGTGGGCGCGCGACGGCGGCGACGGCAAGCTGTACGTGTTGCAGGCGCGGCCGGAGACCGTTCGCTCGCGCGAAGGCGCGAACACATTGCGCCGCTACCGGCTGAAGGGCCACGCCGAGGTGCTCGCGACGGGCCGTGCGATCGGCCAGAAGATTGGGCAGGGCAAAGTGCGCCTGATCAAGTCGTCATCCGAAATGGAGCGGGTCAAGGCCGGCGACGTGCTGGTCACGGATATGACGGATCCCGACTGGGAACCGGTGATGAAGCGCGCAGGCGCCATCGTGACGAACCGTGGGGGACGCACGTGCCACGCGGCGATCATCGCCCGCGAGCTGGGCATTCCTGCCGTCGTCGGCTGTGGCGACGCCACGGAGCTGCTCAAGGACGGCGACGATGTGACCGTGTCGTGCGCCGAAGGCGACACCGGCCACGTGTACCGGGGCCTGCTGTCCATCGAGATCGACGACGTCGAGCTCGACCACATGCCCGCGTCGCCGACGAAGATCATGATGAACGTCGGCAACCCGGAGCTCGCGTTCTCGTTCCAGCGGCTGCCGAACGAAGGCGTCGGCCTCGCGCGGCTCGAGTTCATCATCAACAAGAACGTCGGCATCCACCCGAAGGCGCTGCTCGAATTCGATCGCCAGACCGCCGACGTCAAGGCCGAGATCGTGCCGCGGATCGCATCCTACGCGAGCCCGACGGAGTACTACGTGGCCAAGATCGCCGAGGGCGTCGCGACGATCGCCGCCGCGTTCTGGCCCAAGAAGGTCATCGTGCGGCTGTCCGACTTCAAGTCGAACGAGTACCTCAACCTGATCGGCGGCCCGCGCTACGAGCCGGACGAGGAAAACCCGATGCTCGGGTTCCGCGGCGCCTCGCGCTACCTGTCGCCGGACTTCTACGACTGCTTCGCGCTGGAATGCCAGGCGATGAAGCGCGTCCGCGACGACATGGGCCTCACCAACGTCGAGCTGATGGTGCCGTTCGTGCGCACGCTGGCGGAAGCGCGCGACGTCAATGCGCTGCTGGCGAGGAACGGCCTCGCGCGCGGCGAGAACGGCTTGCGCGTCGTGATGATGTGCGAGCTGCCGTCCAATGCCGTGCTGGCGGAGCGCTTCCTCGAGCACTTCGACGGCTTCTCGATCGGCTCCAACGACATGACGCAGCTGACGCTGGGCGTCGACCGCGACTCGGGTGGCCCGATCGCGGCGACGTTCGACGAGCGCGACGACTCGGTGAAGGCGATGCTCGCGATGGCGATTGCCGCCTGCCGCAAGCTGGATCGCTACTGCGGCATCTGCGGCCAGGGGCCGTCGGACCATCCCGATCTCGCGCAATGGCTCGTCGAGCAGAAGATCGAGAGCATGTCGCTCAACCCGGATACCGTCGTCGAGACGTGGCTTGCGCTTGCGCGCGGCAACGATGCCGTAACGGCGTAGCGCCGGTTGCGCGGCGGCCGCGTCCGCGCGGCCTCATCCATCCGGCCGATGGCGCTCTCCGGGGCGCGTGCGTTGCAATGACGCATGCGTGCCCCGGAACCGCAGCGGTTCGATCTCGAATGCTCACGCCTCCAGCGTGCGTTCGTCGTGCTGTCGCATGCCGCCACGGCGGTCGTGATCGCGTGCGTGCCGCTGCCGCCGGGGTGCGCGCCCTGCGCGTGGTTGCTGCTCGTGGCGTTGGCATGGCGCGAATGGCAGCGCCTCCCGCCCGCTGCACTTGTCGTGCGGCTCGACGCCACGCTGACGCTGCTGTGGCGCAATGGCACCGCGGTGGACGCGTTCCTCGCCAATGGCGGGTACCTGTGCCGCTGGCTTGCCATCATCGAGTGGCACGAGTCGGGCCGGCGACGACGGCAAACGCTCGCCATCACGCCGGACATGCTGGACGCCGAAGCGTTCCGGCGCCTGCGCGTGCAGCTACGCTATGCCAGCAGCGAAGATGCCCACGACTCGCCCTTGAGCCACGCCTGCGCATCCACCAGCGCGCCGCTGTCGGCCTTGGGCTGCGCGCCGATCAGGTAGAGATATAGCGGCACCAGCGCTTCCGGGGCCGGCAGCGCGGCGCGGTTCTCCGCGGGATGCGTCTGCCCGCGCAATGGTGAACGGATGGGTCCCGGGACCAGCGCGTTGGCGCGCAGCGTCTCGCGGTTCTCCCATTCGTCGGCCAGTTCGCGCGCCATCGCGGCCACCGCCGCCTTGGTGACGCCGTAACCGCCCCAGTACGCGCGCGGCTCGATGCCGCGGTTATCCAGCGTGAACACGACGCTCGCGTCCGGCGCGCGCTTCAGCAGCGGCATCAGTGCGCGCGTGAGCCCCATCGGCGCGGCGACGTTCACGTGCAGCAGGCTCACCCAGCTGTCGAACGACTGGTGCTCGAGCGGGCCCAGCGCGCCCAGCTGCGCGGCCGTGTGGACGATGGCGTCGAGCCGCTTCAACTGGCCTTCCAGCGCGTTGGCCACGTTGGCGAAGTCGTCGGCACCGGCCTTGGCCAGGTCGAGCGGCAGGATGATGGGTTCAGGATGCCCGGCCTCCACGATCGCGTCGTACAGTGCTTCCAGCTTGCGTACGACGCGTGCATGCAGCACGACCGTGGCGCCGGCCGCAGCGGCGGCCTTGGCCAGCGGCTCGCCAATACCGCCGGTGGCGCCGGTGATGAAGACCACGCGGTCGCGCAGCGAAAACGACGGAGGCAGCAGGGGAGACGAGGGCGACATGGCGTTCGACGGTGTCGCGAGATGGTCGCGACGCGGCGCGCATCTTAGCGTTTGGACTTGCGTGCCGGCGCTATGCGCTTGATTCGGTGGCGGTGCACCCGTTTACGGACGCGCCGGGTATCGCGTATAATGCTGGGCTTCGCCGCAAGGGGGTATAGCTCAGCTGGGAGAGCGCTTGCATGGCATGCAAGAGGTCAGCGGTTCGATCCCGCTTACCTCCACCAACCGACGAAGCCGCGTACCGCGTGAACGGTGCGCGTGACAGTACCGCAGTCCCCATCGTCTAGAGGCCTAGGACACTGCCCTTTCACGGCGGCGACAGGGGTTCGAATCCCCTTGGGGACGCCAACCATTTG
>JAFEDG010000030.1 GCA_018241745.1 Pseudomonadota bacterium | reverse complement strand
TGAACGCCGGGTCGGACTTGACGGCGCGCGCGTCGTTGCATTCGACGAAGCGCTTGCCGAAGTCGAGCTTGTAGCGGTGCGCGATGCGGCCGGGCGAAGGCGTCATCACGACGAGCTCGGTGGCGAGGAACAGCGCTTCCTCCACGCTGTGCGTGATGAAGAAGAACATCTTCCTCGTCTCCCACCACAGCTTCAGCATCAGTTCCTGCAGCTGCTCGCGCGTCAGTGCGTCGAGCGCGCCGAACGGCTCGTCCATCAGCATCACCTCGGGGTCGCTCGCGAGCGCGCGGGCGAGGCCCACGCGCTGCTGCATGCCCCCCGAGATCTGCCAGATCGGCGCGCCCGCGAACTTCGCGAGCCCGACCTGCGCGAGCTTGTCCAGCGCGACGCGGCGGCGCTCCGCGCGGTCGACGCCGCGCATCCGCAGCCCGAACTCGACGTTGCGCACGACGTTGAGCCACGGCATCAGCGCGTGCTTCTGGAACACGACGCCGCGATCGGCGCCGGGCCCGCGCACGGGCTCGCCGTCGAGCAGGATCTCGCCGGACGAATACGACTGGAAGCCGGCGATGCACGACAGCAGCGTTGTCTTGCCGCAGCCCGACGCGCCCAGCGCGACGACGAAATCGCCGGGGCCCATCGTCAGGTCCACGTTCGACAGCGCATGCACGGTCTGGCCGCCACGCCCTGCGTAATGGACCGAGAGTTGCCGGATGTCGAGCTGGCTCACGTCGTCATTCCCGATGGTTCAGGCTGGTGCGGCGACGCACGCATCCGGTGCGCTGCGGGTCGTCAAAACGATTGCGGCACGCCGCATGCCTCCGGCGTGCCGCAACCCGGCGTGGGACGCCGCGCGTTACTTCATCGCGTCCTTCGCGAACGTCGGGTCGACGGCGACCGAGTAATCGGGCAGCGTCTTCTCGATCTGTTTCTGCGCCAGCTGGAATTCCGCCGTCGCCGCGAACGTCTTGGCGGCGAGGCTGTTCTTGCCGCCGCCGAGCCATACGTCGACCTGCTCCTTGAGCGTCGGGAATCCGTACAGCGCCATGCTGGCCGGCACGTCCTCCGGCTTGGCGCCCGACCACTTGGCGACCGCCTTCACCTGCGGCGAGTCCGCCGTCCACTTGGCCTTGTTGTCGCGGTAGTTCGCGTCCGCCTGGGCGAGGATCTTCACGAACTTGACCATGAAGTCGTGGTTGGCCTTCGCCCAGTCCTTGTTGACGACATAGCCGTCGAACGTGGCCTTGCCGGTGGCCTTGGCGATCTTGCCCGAGCTCGTCAGCACGACGCCGTCCTTCTTGATCTCGGTGAGCACCGGGTCCCAGATGAACGCGCCCTGGATGTCGCCGCGTTGCCACGCCGCGCGGATTTCCGGCGGCCGCATGTTGAGGATCTGCACGTCGCCCGGCTTGAGGCCGGCCGCCTCGAGCGCGACGACGGTGTCGAAGTGGCTGGTCGAGTTGAACGGCGTGGCGATCTTCTTGCCCTTCAGGTCCGCCATCGTCTTGATCCCGGCGTCCTTCTTGACGACCAGCGCTTCCGCGTCGCCGATGTCGTCGAGGATCCAGAACAGCACGAGCGGCTCGCCGCGCGACACCGCCGCCGCGATGCCGGCGGAGCCCACTTCGCCGACCTGCACGGCGCCGGAGGCCATCGCCTTCAGCACTTCACCGCCACCGCCGAACTGCTTCCAGTTGATCTTGTAGCCGGTGGCCTTCTCGAGCGCCTGCGTGTCCTGCATCACGCGGTACGGGTCGAGCATGTCCTGGTAGGCGATCGTCACTTCCTTCTGCGCGAGGGCCGGCAGCGCGACGAGCGCGGCGACGGCGAAGGCGGCGGCTTTGAGCAACTTCACGGGCTTCATGGCGGGACTCCCCAGGACGATTGGATGGTGAACGAAGCGGTCGATGCTAGAGCGTCGCGAGCGTGCTGCGCAAGATTTCCGCGATGCTATCGATATGACTTTTCTCGGCGATGAGCGGCGGCGCGATCAACGCGGCGTCGCCGGTGGGCTTCAGGTGCAGGCCGTTGTCGAACAGCTTCTTCTGCAGCGCCTGGCCGCGCGCGCCCGGCGCGGCACCGGGTGCGAGGTCGATCGTCGCGAACATGCCGTAGCCACGGATGTCCGTCACGATCGGCAGGTCGCGCAGCGACCAGATCGCGTCGAGGAAGTACGGCGACAGCGCGCGGCCGCGCGCGAACAGGTCTTCCCTCGCGTAGATGTCCAGCGTGGCGAGGCCCGCTGCGCACGCGGCCGGGTGGCCCGAGTACGTGTAGCCGTGGAACAGCTCGATCGCGCCGTCCTGCGCGGCGTCCATGATCGCGTCGTGGACGCGCGTCGACACGGCGACGGCACCCATCGGCTGCGCGGCGTTGGTGATGCCCTTGGCCATCGTCATCAGGTCCGGCGTGACGCCGAAGCTCTGCGCGGCGAACGGCTCGCCGGTGCGGCCGAAGCCGGTGATCACTTCGTCGAACACGAGCAGGATGCCGTGCGTGTCGCAGATCCTGCGCAGGCGGTCGAGGTAACCCTTGGGCGGCACGAGGCAGCCCGTGGATCCCGCGATCGGTTCGACGAAGCACGCGGCGATGTTCTCCGCGCCATACAGGTTGACGAAGCGCTGCAGGTCGTCGGCGAGGTCCGCGCCGTGCTCGCCCTGGCCGCGCACGAAGAAGTTCTCCTTCACGTGCGTGTGCCGCATGTGCGCGACGTGCAGCGTGGGACCGTACTTGCGGCGATTGTTGACGATGCCCGACAGCGCGACGCCGCCGAAGTTGACGCCGTGGTAGGCGCGCTCGCGCGACACGAACATCGTGCGACCCGGCTGGCCCTTCGCCTGGTGATAGGCGAGCGCGATCTTCATCGCGGTGTCGACGGCCTCCGAGCCCGAGTTGACGAAGAAGATGCGCTTCAGGTCGCCCGGCGTCAGCGCCGCGACGCGCGACGCGAGCTCGAAGCTCTTCGGGTGGCCGCGCGTGAACGGCGGCACGAAGTCGAGCTCGCGCAGCTGGGCGCTGACGGCGTCCGCGATCTCCTTGCGCGCGTGCCCGGCGTTGACGCAGAACAGCCCCGACGACGCGTCGATGATCCTGTGGCCGCGGTCGCTGATGTAGTACATGCCTTCCGCGCGGACGACCATCTTCGGGTCGGCCTTGAAGTCGCGGTTCGACGTGAACGGCATCCAGTATTCGGCGAGGGAGCCGGTGGCTTGCGTCGCACCGGCGTGCAACGCGGATTCGGTCTTGCCCATGGACATCTCCTGAGGGACGCGCGACGGGGCGCGTGCGCGTCGTGTGACATCGATGTTACCGCGCTGCAGCAGCGGTGCACGCGGCCTTCCTCGAAAAATTGCGGGTGCTCGTTCCGGATTCCGAGAATGTCCGCGCGCACTGCGTCATGCGGCCTGTGCGAGCTTCGCCTTCGTGCGCGGGCCCGCCTTGCGCACGCGTGCCGGCTCCGCGGGCGTGTCGCCGCGGGCGTCCGTTGCAAACGACTCGGTGAGCGCCGTCGCGGCCCGTCGCAACGCGGGCGTGAGCGTGAGGACGCGCTCGAGCGGCATCCGGGCCACGGGCGCATGGACCGCGACCGACGCGACGACGGCGCCGCCGGTGCTCGTCACCGGCACCGCGACGCAGACGACCCCGGCGAGGAATTCCTCGTTGTCGGTCGCGTAGCCGTGGCGCCGAATGGTGGCGAGCTCGCGCTCGAGCGCGCGCGGCTCGGTGATCGTGTTGTCCGTGTAGCGCACGAGTTCCAGCGCAGCGGCGACGCGGCGGCGACGCGCGGCGGGCATCGATGCCAGCAGCAGCTTGCCGCTGGCCGTGCAATGCAGCGGGACGCGCGATCCCGGCTGCAGCGTCATCCGCAACGGCCATGCGCTCTCGACGCGGTCGAGGTACACGACCTCGCTGCGGTCCAGCATCGTCAGGTTGACGGTCTCGCCGACCTCGGCGCCCAGGCGGGCGAGGATTGCATGGCGCGGCGTGCGCACCGCTTCGTTCATCAGCACGTCGAGCGCCAGGCGCGCGAGGCGCGGGCCGGCGACGACGCGGCGCCCGTCCGGCTCGCGCGAGACGAGGCCCGCTTCCTCGAGCATCGTCAGCATCCGGTAGACGGTGGGCTTGGGGAGGCCGGCGGCCTGCGTCAGCGCCTGCAGCGACGCGGCGCCGTCGGCGCGCGCGACGCGCTCGATCAGTGCCATGGCGCGCAGCAGCGGGGGTTCGCGATCGATTTTTCGGGCCATGACGGCAAGTTATATCGAAATATGAAATGAGGCAACACAGTTTTCGAGAGTTATGGAAAACTAGGGTCCGACCCTATTTTCCCGGCCCTGGGGTCACCGAAAAATAGGGTCGGACCCTCGGAGGAACGATGAACAAGCCCGTCGACATGCCCCAGGCCGTGACCGGCCGCCAGACGATGACCCCGTCGGAGGCGTTCGTCGAAACGCTCGTCGCGCACGGCGTCAAGGACGTCTTCGGCATCGTCGGCTCGGCCTACATGGACGCGCTCGACCTGTTCCCGCTCGCCGGCATCCGCTTCATCTCGGTCGCGCACGAGCAGGGCGGCGGCCACATGGCCGACGGCTACTCGCGGGTGTCGGGCAAGCACGGCGTCTGCATCGCGCAGAATGGTCCCGGCATCACCAATTTCGTCACGTCGACGGCGGCCGCGTTCTGGGCGCATTCGCCGGTGGTCGTCATCACGCCGGAGACAGGCTCGATGACGCTGGGTCTCGGTGGCTTCCAGGAAACCGAGCAGCTGCCGATCTTCAGCAAGATCACCAAGTACCAGGCGCACGTGAACAACAAGGCCCGGATGGCCGAGCTCACGTCGCGCGCGTTCGACCGCGCGCAGCTGGAGATGGGCCCGACGCAGCTCAACATCCCGCGCGACTTCTTCTACGGCGACATCGAGTGCGAGATCCCGCGGCCGATCGCGATCGAGCGCGGTGCCGGCGGCGAGGCGAGCCTCGCGGCGGCGGCCGAGCTGCTCGCGCAGGCGAAGTTCCCGGTCATCCTCGCCGGCGGCGGCATCGTGATGGGCGACGGGCAGAAGGAAGCGATTGCGCTCGCCGAGCGCCTCAACGCGCCGGTCGCCACGTCCTACCTGCACAACGACACGTTCCCGGCGCGCCATCCGCTGTGGTGCGGCCCGCTCGGCTACCAGGGCAGCAAGGCCGCGATGAAGCTGATCAGCCAGGCCGACGTCGTGCTGGCGCTGGGCACGCGGCTCGGTCCGTTCGGCACGCTGCCGCAGCACGGCATCGACTACTGGCCGAAGAATGCCAAGATCATCCAGGTCGACGCCGACGCGAAGATGCTGGGCCTCGTGAAGACGATCGCCGTGGGCATCTGCGGCGACGCGCGCGCGGCGGCGGCGTCGCTGCTCGCGCGGCTCGCGGGCAAGCAGCTCGCCGCCGACGGCAACCGCGACGAGCGCATCCGCCGCATCGCCGCCGAGAAGAAGGCGTGGGAAGACGAGCTCACCGGCTGGACGCACGAGAAGGACGCGTGGTCGCTGGAAGTGAGCAAGGGCGTCAACGGCATGCACCCGCGCGAGATGCTGCGTGCGCTGGAGAAGGCGATGCCCGCGCACGCGATGGTGTCCACCGACATCGGCAACATCTGCTCGGTGTCCAACTCCTACCTGCGCTTCGACGAGCCGCGCTCGATGTTCGCGGCGATGAGCTTCGGCAACTGCGGCTACGCGTTCCCGACGATCATCGGCGCCAAGGTCGCCGCGCCGGACCGTCCCGCCATCGCCTATGTCGGCGACGGCGCGTGGGGCATGAGCTTCGGCGAGTTGCAGACGTGCGTGCGCGAGAAGATCCCGGTCACGGCGGTCGTGTTCAACAACGGCCAGTGGGGTGCCGAGAAGAAGAACCACGTCGACTTCTACGAGAATCGCTTCGTCGGCGTGAACCTCGACGAACAGCCGTCCTGGGCCGCGGTGGCCAAGGCGATGGGCGCGGAAGGCGTGCGCATCGACAGCGTCTCGCAGGTCGGCGACGCGTTGCGCGCGGCCGCGGCCGCGCAACGCGACGGCAAGACGACGGTGCTCGAGATGATGGTCACGCGCGAACTGGGCGACCCGTTCCGGCGCGACGCGCTGTCGCTGCCGCGTCGCCACCTCGCGAAGTACCAGGCCACGGCCGCGAAATAGGCGTAGCGGGGCCTGGCCCCGCTCCGCCACGAGCGTCATCCGCAATGAGACGCGGCGATCCACGCCGCGCGACGGAAGGAGGAGTGTGTCATGTCCAGGCTGCGCATCGTCGTAGGTACGCTGGTCCTCGCGCTCGTCATGTCGGGCGCGTCGTGGGCGGAAGACTGGCCCACGAAGCCGATCCGGATGGTCGTTCCTTACCCGCCGGGAGGCGGCACCGACATCGTCGCGCGGATCATCGTCGAGAAGCTGGGCCCGGAACTCGGCCAGTCCGTCGTGATCGAGAACAAGGGCGGCGCCGGCGGCAGCCTCGGCACCGCGATCGTCGCTCACGCGCCGCCGGACGGCTATACGGTGCTGCTGACGCTGTCGTCGCACACGATCAACCCGTTCCTGTACAAGAGCCTCGGATACGACGTCGCCAGCGACTTCGCGCCGGTGAGCCTGGTCGCCGTCATCCCGCAGATCGTCGTCGCCAACAACGCGCTGCCGGTCCACAACGTCGCGGAACTGACGGCCTACCTCAAGGCGAACCCGGGGAAGGTGAACTTCGCGTCGGTGGGGATCGGCTCGCCGGGCCACATCGCCGGCGAGTTGTTCAAGCTGCGCACCGGGACCGAGATGACGCACGTGCCGTACAAGGGCGGCGGCCCGGCGGTCACCGACACGCTCGCAGGGCAGGTGCAACTCCTGTTCGTGTCGATGCCGGCCGCGCTGCAGTTCGTCAAGCAGGGCCAGCTGCGGCCCATCGCCGTGACCAGCGCCAAGCGCAGCGCTTCGGCGCCCGACGTGCCGACGATCGCGGAGAACGGCGGGCCCGACGTGGTCGTCGACTCGTGGTACGGCGTGTTGTTCCCCGCCAAGACGCCGAAGGCCGTCGTCGACCGGATGAACGCCGCGCTGGTCAAGGTGCTCGCGATGCCCGAGGTGAAGGAGAAGCTGTTCGCCCAAGGCGCGGAAGCCGTCACGTCGACCCCTGCACAGTTCGACACGCTGATCCGCGACGAGCTCAAGAAATGGGCGGTGGTCGTGCAGGCCGCCAACATCAAGCCGGAGTGACACGGATGCGGAGCGTGCAACGATGAGCGACGCGCAGGCCGCCGCGGCGCGCGTCCGGGACGAGGTCGCGGCGCTCGTCGCCCGCGCGCGCGCAGCGCAGCGGGCCGTCGACCAGGTCGACCAGGGGCGCGCCGACGAGCTCGCGACCGCGGCGGCGTGGGCGATCGTCGAGCCGAAGCGCAACCGCGCGCTCGCCGAGCTCGCCGTGCGCGACACGGGGTTGGGCGACGTCGCCGACAAGATCGCGAAGAATCGCCGCAAGACGATGGGGCTGATGCGCGACCTGCGCGGCGCGGCCTCCGTCGGCGTCATCGCCGAGCATCCGGAGCGCGGCATCGTCGAGATCGCGCGGCCGGTCGGCGTCGTGGCTGCCATCACGCCGTCGACGAATCCTGGCGCCACGCCCGCCAACAACATCGTCAATGCGCTGAAGTGCCGCAACGCGATCATTGTCGCGCCGTCGCCCAAGGGCGCCTCGACGCTCGCGCTGCTGCTCCAGTACGTCCACGCGGAGCTCGACGCGATCGGCGCGCCGCGCGACCTCGTACAGGCACTTCCCGCACCCGTCACGCGCGAGCACACGACCGAGCTGATGCGGCAGGCGGACCTGATCGTCGCCACCGGCTCGGCCAACAACGTGCGCGCCGCGTATTCGAGCGGGACGCCGGCGCTGGGCGTCGGCGCGGGCAACGTCGCGGCCATCGTCGACGAGACGGCGGACCTTGCCGCCGCCGCGGCGCGAATCGCGCGCTCGAAGACGTTCGACCACGCGACGTCCTGCTCGTCGGAGAACAGCGTCGTGGCGGTTCGCGCCATCGCCGACGACCTGCTCGCGGCGTTCGCGCGCGAAGGTGGCGTGCACCTGAGCGCTGACGAATCCGCGCGCCTTGCGGCCACGATGTTCCCGGGCGGCAAGCTGGCGCCGAACGTCGTCGCCCAGTCTGCCCCGACGATCGCGGCGCTCGCGGGCCTCACGCGCCCCGCTGTGGCGAACGCGCGTTTCCTGGTCGTCGACGCGGAAGGTGTTGGCCGCGCGCATCCGTTCTCCGGGGAGAAGCTCTCGCCGGTGCTCGCCTTCTACCGGGCGGACGACTTCGCGGCCGCGGCGCGCCAGGTGGCGGCGATCTACGCGTACCAGGGCGCGGGCCATTCGGTCGGGCTGCACACGACGCGACCGGAGCGCGCGCGCGAGCTCGGCTTCACGCTGCCCGTCTCGCGCGTGATCGTCAACCAGATCCATTGCTTCGCGACCGGCGGCAGCTACGACAACGGGCTGCCGTTCTCGCTGTCGATGGGGTGCGGTACATGGGGCCGCAACGGCTTCTCGGACAACCTGAATTACAGGCATTTCCTCAACGTGACGCGGATCGCGATGCCATTGGCGCCGGAACGCGTGCACGAGCCCACCGAGGACGAGCTGTTCGGCGACTACCGGCGGCGCCACCGGCGGTGAGCGGCGCGCAGAGCTTCCACGACGTCCTCGTCGCGCACGCGACGCGCGCGCCCGCAGCGCCGCTCGTGTTGTCGCCGGAGGCCGGCACCACGCTGACCTACGGCGACACGGCTGCCGTCGCGCACCGGCTCGACGCCGCGTTCGACGCCTGGGGCATCGCGCGCGGTGACGTTGTCGCGTTCATGCTGCCCAATGGCATCGCTGCGGCGTCCGCATTCATCGGCACGATGGCGGCCGGCCGCGTCGTCGCGCCGTTCAATCTCGTCGCCCAGGACGCGCATCTCGACCACGTACTGCGGCACGCGTCGCCGCGCGCGATCTTCGCCACCGAGGAACACGCCACGCGACTGCGCGATGCGATCGCGCGCACCGGCGTGGACGCGCGGCTCGTCGTCACGTCAGCGGACGAACTCGCGGTGCCGGCGGCCCGGTCGCCGTCGCTGCAACCGGTCGACCCGCACGCCGGCGCGATGCTGATGTACACGTCCGGCACGACCGGCATGCCCAAGGGCGTGCGGCTGACGCATGCCAACATGCTGCACACGGGTCGCGCGGTCGCGGGACACCAGCACCTCGGCACCGGTGACCGCGTACTGACGTCGCTGCCGCTGTATCACATCAACGGCCAGTGCATCGCGTGCGCGAGCACGCTCGTCAGCGGCGGCAGCCTCGTGCTGCCGTACCGGTTCAGCGCGTCGCAATGGTGGCCGCAGGTCGAGCGTTTCGGCCCGACGTGGCTCAACCTGGTGCCGACGATCGTCGCCTACCTGCTCAACGGTCCGGACCTGACGGCCGGACAGCGCGATGCCGCACGCCGCGTGCGCTTCGCCCGCTCGGCGTCGGCGCCGTTGCCGCCGGAGCAGCAGCGCGCGTTCGAGGAGCGCTTCGGCATCCCGGTCGTCGAGGCGATGGGCCTCACGGAAACCGCGTCGCTCGCGTTCTGCAATCCGATGCCGCCGGCCGCGCGCCGGATCGGCAGCGCCGGCAAGCCGCTGGGCATCGAGGCGCGCGTCGTCGCGCGCGACGGAAAGGTGCTCGGCGCGGGAGAGACGGGCGAGATCGAGTTGCGCGGCCCGAGCGTCATGCGCGGCTACCATCGCCCCGAGCCGGACGCGACGCCGGCCGTCGACGCCGAAGGCTGGCTCGCCACCGGTGACCTCGGGCACCGCGACGCGGAAGACTTCTACTTCATCACCGGCCGGCTCAAGGAACTGATCATCAAGGGCGGCGAGAATATCGCGCCGCGCGAGATCGACGAGGCGTTGCTGCGGCACCCGGCGATTCTCGAGGCGGCCGCCGTCGGCGTGCCCGATCGCGATTACGGGCAGGAGATCATGGCCTGCGTCGTCGTCAAGCCCGACCACGCGCTGACCGCGGACGCGGTCCTCGCGCACTGCCGGCAGGAGCTCGGCCGCTACAAGACACCGCGCTACGTGACCTTCGTCGAGTCGCTGCCCAAGGGCCCGTCCGGCAAGGTGCAGCGGATGAAGCTCGCCGACGCGTTGAAGCGCTAGCGGCTGCGTCAGCGCAGCAGCGCGGCGTGGGCCGGCGGCGCCGGCAGCGCGACGGTGGGCCCGCCGCCGCCCAGCGCGAGGTACAGCCGCGCCGTGTCGTGGAAGCGCTGGCCTTCGGCGCGCACGTCGCCGAGGCGTGCCTGCTGGTACGCGCGCTGCGCATCCAGCACCTGCAGCACGCCGACCTGGCCTTCGTTGTAGCTGCGCCGCGTGAGGTCCAGGTTGTCGCGCGCCGCATCCTGCGCATGGGCCTGCGCGGCCAGCAGCTCGCCGTCGTGGCCCAGCGCGTCCAGCGTGTCGGCGACCTGGCCGAACGCCGTCAGTACCGTCTGCTCGTAGTGCGCGCGGCTCGCCGCGAGCGCGGCGTGCGCCGCGCGCTGCTCGGCGCGCAGCGTGCCGCCGTCGAAGATCGGTCCGGCCAGTGCGGCGCCCCAGCTCCATGCGTTGCTCGCGCGGTCGAAGAGGTGCGCGAGGTCGGCGGCCTGCTGGCTCGCGCTCGCCGTCAGCACGATCTTCGGGTACAGGTTTGACGTGGCGACGCCCAGGCCGGCCGTCGCCGCATGCAGCTGCGCCTCGGCGGCGAGGATGTCGGGCCGCCGGTGCGCGAGCTCCGACGGCAGCGTCAGCGGCAGGTCCTGCGGCAGCGTCAGCGCCGCCAGCGTGAAGTCGGGGACGACGACATTGGCGGGCGGCTCGCCGACGAGGATCGCGAGCAAGTTGCGCGCCTCGCTCGCGCGCTGGCGCAGCGTGGGCAACTGCGTCGCGTCGCTCGCGAGCTGGCTGTCGGCGCTGACGACGTCGAGCCGCGACACCGAGCCCGCGGCGAAGGCTTCGCGGACCAGCTTCAGGTTCTCGCGATCCTGGTCCAGGATCGCATCGACGGTCGTGATTTCCGCCTGCAGCGTCGCGAGGTCGAGCGCACCGACCACGACGTTGCCGATGACGGACAGCCGCGCGGCCTCGAGCTGCTGCTGGCGCACGTCGGCCAGCGCTGCCCGCTGCTCGACCGAGCGCGCGGCACCGCCCGTGTAGTCGAGCGCATAGCTGATGCTCGCGCCGACGGCCCAGTAGCTGAACGGCGGGATGCCGGCCAACGGCCCGAGGAACTGTTCGCCGTACTGCTGCCGGCCCGCGGCGGCGTTGCCGCCGACCTGCGGCGCCAGCGTGCCCGCCTGCGCCAGTGCATGCTCGCGCGCTTCGGCGAGTGTCGCCTGCGCCTCGGCGAGCGTACGGTTGTGCGCGAGCGCGCGGTCGACGAGCGCATCGATAGCAGCGGAGCCGAACGCCTTCCACCACATCGCCTCCGGCATGGTGCCGGGCAGCACCTGCTGGCCGGCGTCGGCATGCGCGCCGGGCGTCGCGCGCTCGAGCGACGCCGCGTCGACGGTGTAGGTCGCCGCGTCGGGCGCGGCGGGCCGCGTGAAGTCAGGACCGGCCATGCAACCGCCGAGCGTGGCGGCGAGCGCCAGCACGACGGTGCGACGCGGTGTGGCCAGGAGGGTCGTCATTCCATCACCATCGCTTCCGGATCCGGCTTCGTGGCTTGCTTCGCGCGCGGCGCGCGCAGCAGCGCGACGACCGGTACGGCCACCAGCGTCAGGATCATCATCATCTTGAAGTCGTTGTTGTAGGCGAGCATCGCGGCCTGGCCGGTGACGCCTGCGTTGGTGGCCGCGAGCCCCTGCGGCGTCGTGAGCGCCGCACGCGGCAGCGCCGACAGGCCGTCGCCATACGGCGTGACCGCCTCCGCGAGCCGCGCATGGAACATCTGCGTGTTGCGCACGAGCATCGTCGTCACCGCCGAGATGCCGATGCTGCTGCCGATGTTGCGCACGAGGCTGAACAGCGCCGTGCCCTCGTTGCGATATACCGGCGACAGCGTCGCGAACGTGATCGCCGCCAGCGGCACGTAGACGAAGCCGGTGCCGAGCCCCTGCACCAGGCCGGTCCACACGACCTGCGCCGAGTCCATCTGCAGGTAGAAGTGCGTCATGTGCTGCAGTGACCAGGCCGTCATCAGGAAGCCGGCGGCGATGATCCAGCGCGTGTCGACGCGGCCCATCAGCCGGTTGACGATCACCATCGCGAGCAGCGTGCCGATGCCGCGCGGCGCGGTGACGAGCCCCGTCAGCACCACCGGGTAGCCCATCAGCTCCTGCAGCAGCGGTGGCAGCAGCGCAAGCGTCGCGAACAGCACGACGCCGACGATGAAGATGAACACGTTGCCCGTGATGAAGTTGCGGTCGCGGAACAGCGCCGGGCTCACGAACGGGTGCTTGTCCGTCGTCAGCATGTGCACGACGAACAGGTAGAAGCCCAGTGCCGAGACGATCGCCTCGACCCAGATCTCGAGCGAATTGAACCAGTCCTGCTGCTGGCCGCGGTCGAGCATCAGCTGCAGCGCACCGATGCCCACGGACAGCGCGAGGAAGCCGAGGAAGTCGAACGGCGTGCGCTTGGTCTTCGTCTCCACCATGAACAGCCAGATGCCGGCGAACGACAGGATGCCGATCGGCAGGTTGATGTAGAACACCCAGCGCCAGTTGTAGTTGTCGGTGAGCCAGCCACCAAGTGCCGGGCCGAGGATCGGGCCGACGGTGACGCCCATGACCCAGACCGACATCGCGCGCGCGTGGTGCTCCGGTGCGTTGATATCCAGCAGCACGGCCTGCGACATCGGGATCAGCGCCGCTCCGCACAGCCCCTGCAGCACGCGCGCGGCGACGATCTCGGGCAGCGATTGCGCGAGCCCGCACAGCGCGGACGCGGCCGTGAAGCCGACCACCGAGAACAGGAACACGCGCTTGCGGCCGACGCGGCCGGCGAGCCAGCCCGCGAGCGGCGTCATGATTGCCGTGGCGACGATGTACGACGTCAGCACCCACGTCATCTGGTCCTGCGTCGCCGACAGCGAGCCCTGGATGCGCGGCAGCGCCACGTTGGCGATCGTGTTGTCCAGCGCCTGCATGATCGACGCCAGCATCACCGACAGCGTGATCAGGCCGCGGTTGGGCGCGTCGCCGTGCAGGGACGCTCCGGTGGCCGCGTTCATCGGGGGTTTCGCGCGACGCGCGTCAGCGGATCGGCGCCGCAGGGGCCGCGCCGGGGCCGGAGGCCGGCGGCGGCTCCAGCGCGGTCGCGGCCCCGAACAGGTGGCGCTCGCGGCGCGTGTCGACGGCCACGTCGGCCGACAATCCCGCGTGCAGCGGGTAGTGCGGGTCGAGCTGGTCGAGCTCGATCCGCACCGGCAGCCGCTGGACGACCTTGACCCAGTTGCCCGTCGCGTTCTCGGCGGGCAGCGCCGAGAACTGCGAGCCGGTGCCGGGCGACAGGCTCGCGACGCGGCCGTCGAACACGTGGCCCGGGTAGCTGTCGAGCTTCACCGTCGCCCGCTGGCCGACGCGCATGTGCGCGAGCTGGTCTTCCTTGAAGTTGGCGGCGACCCACAGGTCGTTGCCGGAGACGAGCGCGAACAGCGGCTGCGCCGCGTTCACATAGGAGCCGGGCTGCAGCGCGTCGACGCGCGTCACGATGCCGGCCGAAGGCGCGGCGACGACCGTGTAGCCGAGGTTGAGCTTCGCGCGGTCGAGCTCGGCCTGCGCCTTCTGCACGAGCGGGTGCGCGTCCGCGGCGATGGCGGCGTTCCCGCCGAGGCTCGCGACGACCGCGGCGATCTGCTGTTCCGCGGCCGCGTGCTGCGCGCGCGCCTCGTCGAGCGCGTGCGTCGCGTTGTCCACCTGCGTCTGCGACGCGATGCCCGAGGCCAGCAGCCGCTGCTGGCGATCCGCCTCGCGCTGGCGGAAGCCGAGCGTCGCGTCCGCCGCGGCGAGGTCGGCCTGGCGCTGCCGGTAGTTGGCCTTCAGCGTCGCGACCTGCAGTCGCGCCGACGCGAGCTGCGCGCTGGCCTCCTCGACGGCGATGCGGAACGGGGCGTCGTCGATGCGGAACAGCACGTCGCCCTTCTGCACGCGCTGGTTGTCGCGGACGGCCACGTCGACGACGCGGCCCGCGATGTTGGCGCTGATCGCCGTGCGTGCCGACTGCACGTAGGCATCGTCGGTGGATTCGTAGCGTCCGCCCGCGAGCCAGAACCACGCGCCGCCGGCGACGACCAGCAGCGGACCCGCGATCATCAGCGGCACCCGCAAGCGTTGCCTGAGGGAGCGCGGTGCTACGGGAGCGGCGGCGGCGGTCATCGCGTGGGCCCGGGTTGTGCGGCCAGCGCCTGGCCGTTGGCATGGATGCGCGCGAGGATGGCCATGAACTGCTTGCGGTCGCGCAGCGACACACCGGCGAAGAGCTCGCCGCGAGTCTCGTCGGCCAGGCGCCAGATTTCGGCGACCAGCGGCCGCGCCTTGTCGGTCAGGTAGAGCTGGCGCGCGCGGCGGTCATGGGGATCCGGCCGGCGCTCGACGAGGCCGTCCGCCTCCATTCGGTCCAGGATCCGCACCATCGTCATCGGCTCGAGCTCGGCAAGTTCCGCAAGGCGCGCCTGGCTCACGCCTTCGTTCGCCTCGAGCTTGGCGAGCGTCTTGCACTGGGGCAAGGTCAGCGCGAGTTCCTTCGCGTGCTGCTCGAAGCGCTGGACGTGCAGCCGGCTGACGTCGCGCAGCAGGAACCCGAAGTTGCGAAGCTGGTCCACGGTAGGTGGCCCGGGGCATGGCCGGGCGAAAGTGCTAACGACATATATAATATCAAAAGATATTAACAGGCGCAACGAGCGACCGGCGGCGCGCGACGCCCGGCGGCGCCGGCCGATGTGCAGAAGGTGGACACGGCGTCAGCGGACCGGCGCACAATACGCGCCTTTCGCACGGGAGCCGCCCCGTGCGCATGCCTGCCGAGGAGCCGCAACGCCCATGAAGTTCCGCTTTCCGATCGTCATCATCGACGAAGACTACCGCTCCGAGAACACGTCGGGCCTCGGCATCCGCGCGCTCGCGCAGGCGATCGAGGCGGAGGGCATGGAAGTGCTCGGCGTGACCAGCTACGGTGACCTGTCGCAGTTCGCGCAGCAGCAGTCGCGCGCGTCCGCGTTCATCCTGTCCATCGATGACGAGGAATTCACGCAGGGCCCGGAAGTCGACCCGGCGGTCCTGAACCTGCGCAAGTTCATCAGCGAGATCCGGTTCAAGAACGCGGAGATCCCGATCTACCTGTACGGCGAGACGCGCACGTCGTCGCACATCCCCAACGACATCCTGCGCGAGCTGCACGGCTTCATCCACATGTTCGAGGACACGCCGGAGTTCGTCGCGCGGCACATCATCCGCGAGGCGAAGAGCTACCTCGACAGCCTGCCGCCGCCGTTCTTCCGCGCGCTCGTCCACTACGCATCCGACGGGTCGTACTCGTGGCACTGCCCCGGGCACTCGGGCGGCGTCGCCTTCCTGAAGAGCCCGGTCGGCCAGATGTTCCACCAGTTCTTCGGCGAGAACATGCTCCGGGCCGACGTCTGCAACGCCGTCGACGAGCTCGGCCAGCTGCTCGACCACTCGGGCCCGGTGGCGGCGTCCGAGCGCAACGCGGCGCGGATCTTCAACGCCGACGACATCTTCTTCGTCACCAACGGCACGTCGACGTCCAACAAGATGGTGTGGCACGCGACGGTGGCGCCGGGCGACGTCGTCGTCGTCGACCGCAATTGCCACGTGTCGATCCTGCACGCGATCACGATGACGGGCGCGATCCCCGTGTTCCTGCCGCCGACGCGCAACAACCTCGGCATCATCGGGCCGATCCCGCGCGACGAGTTCCGCTGGGAGAACATCGAGAAGCGCATCGCCGCGCACCCGTTCGCGAAGGACGTGACGACCAAGCCGCGGATCCTGACGATCACGCAGAGCACGTACGACGGCATCGTCTACGCGGTCGACACGATCAAGGACCTGCTGTCCACCAGCGTCGATACGCTGCACTTCGACGAGGCGTGGCTGCCCCACGCGGCGTTCCACGATTTCTACCGCGGCATGCACGCGATCGGCCGCGACCGCCCGCGCAGCAAGGAAGCGCTGGTGTTCGCGACGCAGTCGACGCACAAGCTGCTCGCGGGGCTGTCGCAGGCGTCGCAGATCCTCGTGCAGGACTCGGAGACGCGCCAGCTCGACAAGCACCGGTTCAACGAGGCCTACCTGATGCACACGTCGACGTCGCCGCAGTACGCGATCATCGCGTCGTGCGACGTCGCCGCGGCGATGATGGAGCCGCCTGGCGGCACCGCGCTCGTCGAGGAGTCGATCGTCGAGGCGCTGGACTTCCGCCGCGCGATGCGCAAGGTGGAGGAGGAATACGGCGACTCGTGGTGGTTCAAGGTGTGGGGCCCGGACACGCTGCCCACCGCAGGCATCGGCACGCGCGACGACTGGATGCTGCGCGCGGGCGAGCATTGGCACGGCTTCGGCGCGCTGGCCGACGGCTTCAACATGCTGGACCCGATCAAGGCGACGGTACTGACGCCGGGCCTCGACGTCGACGGCAATTTCGGCGCCAACGGCATCCCGGCGGCCATCGTCACCAAGTACCTGGCCGAGCACGGCGTCATCGTCGAGAAGACGGGGCTTTATTCGTTCTTCATCATGTTCACGATCGGCATCACGAAGGGCCGGTGGAACACGCTGCTGACCGCCTTGCAGCAGTTCAAGGACGACTACGACAAGAACCAGCCGCTGTGGCGCGTGCTGCCGGAGTTCGTGCAGGCGTATCCGCGTTACGAGAAGACGGGCCTCAAGGACCTCTGTGCGGCCATCCACGACATCTACCGGCAGCGCGACCTGGGCCGCGTCACGACGGAGATGTACACGTCGAAGCTGGAGCCCGCGATGCGGCCAGCCGACGCGTTCGCCAAGATGGCGCACCGCGAGATCGAGCGCGTGGAGATCGACGACCTCGAGGGCCGCGTGACGAGCATGCTGCTGACGCCGTACCCGCCGGGCATCCCGCTGCTGATCCCCGGCGAGCGATTCAACCGCCAGATCGTCGATTACCTCAAGTTCGCGCGCGACTTCAACGAGCGCTTCCCGGGCTTCGAGACGGACATCCACGGCCTCGTCGAGGAGGAGATCGACGGGCGCACGCGGTATTTCGTCGACTGCGTCGGACGGTGACGGGTCCGACCCTATTTAATTGGCGGGCGCCCGGCCGCGAGCACGCCGTCGTCTCGCCGCCAATTAAATAGGGTCGGACCCTATGTTCACGGGGCGCGCGTCCATCGCCGCGGCGATCGCGTGCATCGCGTCGTCGTCGGTCTCGAAGCTGCGCGCGAAGTCGGCTTCGGTGAAGAACCCGCCGTCGGCGAGCACGGCGCGGACCTGCGGCCGCAGGTTGCCGAGCCACAGCGTCGTGCCGGTCCCCCGCAGCGCGCCAGCCTCCGCGGCCAGCAGCTCCGCCCCTGCGACGTCGATGAAGTTGACGCCGTTCAGCAGCAGCAGCACGTTGGGCACGCCGGGCCGCTCGGCGTGCCGCCGCTCGAGCTCGTCGCGGACGTGGTCGACGGCGCCGAAGAACAGCGAGCCGTCGACGCGGATGACGTCGACGTCGCGCGGCAGCACGGTGCCCGCGGGCGGGATGACGAAGCGCAGGTAGGGCGCGCCCGGGTCCGGCACGACGCGGTGCACGCGCGGGCGCGTCGTCCGCGCGAGGTAGACGAACAGCGACAGCAGCACGCCGACGAAGATCGCGAACTCGAGCTGCACGACCAGCGTCGCGAGCAGCGTCACGAACATCACGGCGCCTTCCGCCCGTTGCGTGCGCGCGACGCGTCGCATTTCGCGCACGTCGATCAGGCCCCAGGCGACGAGGAACAGCAGCGCGGCCATGACCGCCAGCGGCAGGTAGTGCGCGAGCGGCGCGAGCACCAGCAATGCCGCGAACAGGAACACCGCCGAGAACACCGCGGCGAGCGGCGTCTGTGCACCGGCCTCGACGTTCACCCAGATCCGGTTGAACGAGCCCGAGGACGGGAACGACGACGTGAACGCGCCGGCGATGTTCGACAGGCCCTGGCCGATGAACTCCTGGTTGCTGTCGATCCGCTGGCCGGTGCGCTGGCCGACGCCGCGCGCCACCGAGACCGCCTGCGCGAGCGCGAGCGCCGTCAGCGCGAGCGCACCGGGCGCGAGGCGCCGCCAGTCGGACGGATCGAACGACGGCAGGCTGAGCGACGGCAGCGCGGACGCGATGCCCTGCACGGTGGGCACCCAGCCAAAGCCGGCACGCGCAATGACCCACGCGGCGAGGCTGCCGATGACGAGACCGGTGATCATGTACGGCATCCGTGGCCACACGCGGCGGCCGACCA
>JAFEDG010000002.1 GCA_018241745.1 Pseudomonadota bacterium | reverse complement strand
TCCGTCTACATCGTGCTGGGCCTGCTGTACGAGAGCTACATCCACCCGCTGACGATCCTGTCGACGCTGCCGTCGGCAGGCGTCGGCGCGCTGCTGATCCTGTGGGCGGCAGGCTACGACCTGTCGATCATCGCGCTGATCGGCATCATCCTGCTGATCGGCATCGTCAAGAAGAACGGCATCATGATGGTGGACTTCGCGCTCGCGGCCGAGCGCAACGAAGGCAAGGCGCCGGAGGAGGCGATCTACGAGGCCTGCCTGCTGCGCTTCCGTCCGATCCTGATGACGACGATGTGCGCGATCCTGGCCGGCCTGCCGCTGATGCTCGGGACCGGCACCGGCTCGGAACTGCGGCGACCGCTCGGCTTCGCGATGGTCGGCGGCCTTGCGCTGTCGCAGGTGCTGACGCTGTTCACGACGCCGGTCATCTATCTGTACCTCGATCGCCTCGCGCAGCGGCTGTCGCCCAGGCCCGCGCCGCCGGCCGCGGGCGCAAGCGGCCACGCGGACCTCCCCGCTCCGGCAGCGGACTGATCCCTTTCCGCACAGCTGTTGCGCCCGCGCTACCAGGTGTCGACGTCATGACCCGGTCCAATTGATTCGTGTTGCGAGTCATTCTCGTTTGCGTTAAGGTTCGCTTTATATCAACGACAAGACGAATCCATGGCTCTCCGCAGAGGGGCGCAGACCGTGTGGCCATTCGTCGCCGCGCTGACGCTGTCCATCACGCTCGCCGCCTGCGGCGGCGGCGGTGGCGGTGCGGGCAGCGCTGGCGACCCCGGGCTGTCCGACCGGGCGGCGCTCGGCAAGAAGATCTTCTTCGATCCTTCGCTGTCCGCGTCGGGCCGGATGGCGTGCTCGACGTGCCACGACCCGGCCTTCGCGCATGCGCAGAACAACGCGCTGCCGGTGCAGAGCGGTGGTGCAGGCCTGGACGTGCCCGGCTTCCGCGCCGTGCCCTCGCTCAACTACCTCGAGAAGAACCCGTCGTTCTTCTTCGACAGCGAAGGCACGCCGACCGGCGGCTTCAACCGCGACGGCCGCGCGCAGACGCTTGCGGACCAGGCGCAGCGGCCCTTCCTCGCCGCGCACGAGATGGCCAACGGCACGCCGGACGTCGTCGTGCAGAAGCTCGCCGCCGCGGCGTATGCCGACGACTTCCGCAGAGTGTTCGGCAGCGCGATCTTCGCGGACATCGACACCGCGTTCCTGCGTGCCCGCCAGGCGCTCGAAGCCTATGAGCGCGAGGATCCCGCATTCCATCCGTACGACAGCAAGTACGACGCGTTCCTCGCGGGACGGGCGACGCTGACGGCGCAGGAAATCCGCGGGCTCGCGCTCTACCAGGACCCGACGAAGGGCAATTGCTCCGGTTGCCATCCGAGCGCGCGCGGCAGCGACGGCACGCCCAACTCGCCGCCGCTGTTCACGGATTTCACGTACGACAACCTCGGCCTGCCGCGCAACATGGCGATCCCCGCCAACGCGGATCCCGCGTACCTCGACATGGGATTGTGCGGGCCCGAGCGCACGGACCTCGCCGGCCGGCGCGACCTGTGCGGCGCGTTCAAGGTGCCGACGCTGCGCAACGTCGCGACGCGCAAGGTGTTCTTCCACAACGGCGCATTCTCGTCGCTGAAGGACGCGCTGACGTTCTACGTGCAGCGCGATACCAATCCCGAGAAGTGGTACCCGATGGGCAGCTCCGGCGCCCTCGAGAAGTTCAACGACCTGCCGCCCGACCTCGCCGGCAACGTCAACACGACCGAAGTCCCCTACAACCGCAAGGAAGGCGAGCCTCCGGCGTTGACCGACGCCGAGATCGACGACGTCGTCGCCTTCCTGCAGACCCTCACCGACGGCTACACGCCGTGATCGCCGCGAAAGGATTCCTGATGCATGCCCGCCATCCGCTTGCCGTCGCCCTGCTCGCGCTGGGTCTTGCCCTGCCCCGGGCCGCGCTTGCCGACGAAGCCGCGCTGCAGAAGCGGATCGACGCGCTGGAGGCGCAGCTGCGCGCACTGCAGGACCAGCTGACCGCCATCCGTGCGGACGCGAAGAGCGCGCAGGCCAGCGCCGCCAACGCACAGGCCACGGCGGAGAAGGCAGTGGCCGCCGCGCCGCAAGCGGCGGCTTCGGGCACCGCCGCGGTGGCGGCCGGCAACGCGGCCCCGCCGGCGAGCATGGCGCCGTACGCGTTCCCGCAGATCGGCCCGAACACCGTGCTGTCGAGCTATGGCGAGATCCAGTACAACGTGCCGCAGAACAGCAACGATGCGCTCGCGGACGTGGGCCGCTTCGTCATCGGCATCGCGCACAGCTTCACCGACCGCACGCGGATGGCGGCCGAGTTCGAAGTCGAGCACGCGGTGACGTCCGCCGACGACAGCGGCGAGGCGGAAGTCGAGCAGGCCTACGTCGAGCATGACTTCACCGACCACGCCTCCGGCAAGGCCGGCCTGTTCCTGATCCCGGTCGGCCTCCTCAACGAGCACCACGAGCCGACCGTCTACTACGGCGTCTATCGCAACCACGTCGAGACCGCGATCATCCCGACGACGTGGCGCGAAATCGGCGTCGGCGGCACGTGGCACGACGACACGGGCTGGACGGTGAACGCAGGCCTCACCACCGGCTTCAACCTGTCGAAGTGGGACCCGAACAGCGACGAGGGTCGCGAATCGCCACTGGGAAGCATCCACCAGGAAGGGCAGCTTGCGGCGGCCAAGAACCTGTCGGGCTACGCGGGGTTCAACTGGCGCGGCGTGCCGGGCCTCGAGGCCGGCGCGACGGTGTTCTACGGCGGCGCGGGCCAGGGCGTCGATTTCGCGGGCAAGGATGCCAAGGTGACGCTGTACGAAGGCCATGTGCGCTGGACGCCGGGACCATGGGATCTCGCGGCGCTCTACGCTCACGGCGCCATCTCCGACATCGGCGATCTCAATGCGACGTTCGCGGGCGCGCCCACGCCGGTGCCCGCGACGTTCGACGGCTGGTACACTCAGGCGGCGTACAAGTTCACGTTCGGCGGCGGCCAGCAGCTCGGCCCGTTCATCCGCTATGAGCAATACAACACGGCCCGTTCCTATGTCGGGCTGCCCGTCGGGTTCGACGTTCCCACCGGTCCCAACAACAAGGCGACGACGCTGGGTCTCAACTACTGGCTCACGCCCGGCGTCGTGTTCAAGCTCGACTACCAGTGGCTGCGCCCCGACGACACGCAAAGCCGCTTCGCCCTGGGCATCGGCTATGCGTTCTAGCGTCGCCACATGAAGCGCCGGCGTTTCCTGTCCGGGCTCGCGGTCAGCGCGCTGGTCCCGCCCGCATTCGCCACGGACTACCTGTCGATCGAAGGCGCGCAGAAGGCGCTGTTCCCGGCCGCCGACCGCTTCGTCCCGCTGTCGCTCGCGCGCGGTGCCGCCGCGCTCCGCGTCCCCGATGCGCGGGTTGCCGCGATGCATGCGTTCACCGCGTACGCCGGCGACCAGCTCGTGGGCTACGTGGTTGCCGACGCGGTGATCGGCAAGTTCGAGCTGATCGGCTACGCGGTGGGCTTGACGCCAGAGCGCACAATCAATGGCCTCGAGATCCTCTGGTACCGCGAAAGCCACGGCTACGAGATCCGCCAGCCGGCGTGGCGCGCCCAGTTCACCGGCAAGACCGCGGCGTCGCCGCTGCGCGTCGGCAGCGACATCGCCAACATCAGCGGCGCAACGTTGTCGACGACGCACGTGACCGACGGCGTGCGCCTGGTCGCGCAACTGGTGCAGGCGACGACCGCATGAGCCCGCCGACGGTGCTGCGGCGTGCCCGGCCCCTGCTCGGCACGCTGGTCGACGTGGGCGTCGTCGCGCACGATGGCGATGCCGCCGCGCAGGCCGCTGTCGACGCCGCATTCGCGGCCGTCGCCCGCGTCGGGCGCGCGATGTCGCGCCAACGCCCGGCGAGCGACTTGTCGCGCCTCAACGCAGCAACGGCCGGCACGTGGACGCCGCTGACGGCCGACACGCGCAGCGTGCTCGCGCGCGCGGCCGAGTTGCATGCGGCGACTGCCGGCGCGTTCGACGTGAGTGGCGGCACCGGATGCGGCAGTCCCGGCTTTGCGCTCGGCACGACCGGCGGCTGGCGCACGCAAGCCGGCGTCGTGCTGTCGCTGGACGGCATCGCCAAGGGGCACGCGGTGGATTGCGCCGTTATCGCGCTGCAGGCGCACGGATGTGCGGCGGGCTGGGTCAACGCGGGCGGCGACCTCCGCGCGTTCGGCGCCGTTACGGTGCCGGTGACATTGCGCATCGGCGCCCGCGCGCGCGTCGTCGACGTGCACGACGCCGCACTTGCGACGTCCGACTTCGGGCGCGCGCGGACGCAGCGCGGCGCGCAGCGCGTCCAGCGTCGCCGCGACGATTACACGGGCGCCACCGTACTCGCGCGCGAGTGCATCGTCGCCGACGCGCTGACCAAGGTCGCAGTCCGGCGTGGACAAGTGCTACCGGCCGGCTACGGCGCGTCCGTGCTCTGGCACGACTGAGGCACGGACGCCATGTCGCTGCGCCTTGCGCGCCGCCATCGCCTCGCCGTCGACTGCGTGCTTGGCGCGGTGCTCATCACCGGCGTCGCCTGGCTGCTGCTCGACGGTGGCGACGCGCTCGACAGCGAGCGGCGGCTGTGGCTGCGTAACGCGGTCCGGCTCCACGCGCTGGCGGCATTGGCGACCGTCTACCTGATCGGCACGCTGTGGTTCATGCACATTCGCCGTGCATGGCGCACGCATCGCAACCGCGTCGCGGGCGTCGCAACGTTCGTCGTGCTCGCGCTGCTCGTCGCCACCGGGTATGCGCTCGACTACCTGACGGGCGAAGCGGAGCATGCGACGATGGCACGCATGCACTGGATCGCAGGGCTCATGGCGGTCGCGTTCTATGTCGTGCACCGCGTGCGCGGTGCCGCGACGCGTCCCGCCGACGCGCGCGCCATCCCGGCGGCGGCGCCTGCCGACCGGCCATGACGGACACGCTCGTCATCGGCGCCGGCGTCGTCGGCCTCGCGTGCGCGGCAGCGCTGCAGCGCGAAGGCCATGCGGTGACGATCGTCGACCCGCGCGCACCCGGCGAGTACTGTTCGTTCGGCAACGCGGGCTGCTTCAGCCGCGGTTCCGTCGTGCCGCTGGGCTTGCCTGGATTGTGGAAGAAGGTGCCCGGCTACCTGCTCGACCCGGCCGGGCCGCTGACGATCCGCTGGCGCTACCTGCCACGGATCGCACCGTGGCTCGTGCGCTTCGTCCGCGCGTCGGCGGCCGAGCGCGTCGACGCGGCCTCCGTCGCGCTGCATGCGCTGCACGATGACGCGCTCGCGGAGTGGCGAACGCTGGCCGCGTGGGCCGGCGTGCCGGAGCTCGTCGTGCAGAAGGGGCATGCGTTCGCCTATACGAGCGTCGAGGCGTTTGCCGCCGACGCGCTGGGGCGTGCGCTGCGCGTGCAGCGCGGCGTGCGCGTCGACGTGCTCACGGGGCCGGACGTCCACGCGTTCGAGCCCTTGCTCGCGCCGGACGTCGTGCGGCTCGTCGTGATGCCCGACCAGGGACACACGCCCAATCCGTTGCGCCTGTCGCAGGCCATCGCCGCGCGGCTCGCGGCCGGTGGTGCGCGCTTCGTACGGTCGGAAGCCTCAGGCTTCGATCTCGTCGATGGCCGCGTTCGCGGCGTCGTCACCGCCAGCGGCACGCTTGCAGCGGACACGGTGGTCGTTGCCGCCGGAGCGCATTCGGCGCCCCTCGCCGCGGCGCTCGGCGCGCACGTGCCCCTCGACACCGAGCGCGGCTACCACGTGATGCTGGCTGCGCCGTCCGCGATGCCCGGCTTGCCGGTCATGTCCGGCACCGGCAAGTTCTACGCGACGCCGATGGAAGGTGGCTTGCGCGTTGCAGGCACCGTGGAATTCGCCGGCCTCGACGCGCCGCCGGACTGGGCGCGCACCGCGCCGCTCGAAGCGGGCGCGCGCGCGCTGTTCCCTGGCGTGACCTACGGCAACGTGACGCGCTGGATGGGCCACCGCCCGTCGCTGCCCGATTCGCTGCCGGTGCTGGGTACCGCGCCTGCGGCACGCAACGCATGGTTCGCATTCGGCCACGGCCACACGGGCCTCACCGCCGCGGCGCCGACGGCACGCTTCATCGCCGACCTCGTCGCGGGCAGGACGCCTGCGCTCGATCCCGCACCCTATCGCGCGTCCCGCTTCGCCCGCTCGTGACGTCCGCTCAGAGATCGTCGCCGCGGGCGCGGACGAGTGGCCCGATGCACTGCCGGAAATTCTCCTGGGCACACAGCAGCATCGCGCTGGCGTCCGGCGCCATCCGGACGTACAGCGTCGTCTGCTGGCCCACCGGCGTGTGCCCGCCGCCGCAGTCGGCCTTGCCGTTGTTGCGCGTGACGCGGTCGGACCATCGGTAGAAGCCGCGCGCGCTCGGCTGCGCGGAGATCTCGTAGGCGCTCTCGCTGCGCTCTTCGCCGCTCACGACGGCCGTGGTGCCGTCCGCGCGGATCACGTACGTCTCGACGCAATCGCCGTCGGGCAATGCGAAGTTCCAGACGCCGACCATCGGATGGTCGTGCGGCAGCGGCGTCGGCGCGAACGCCGTGGCCGCGATGCCGGTGCTCGTCACCGCAAGCAGCAGCACGGCGGGCACCGCCAGGCGGCTCGCGATCGGGAGGGCGGGAAGCGACATGTGGACGATGCTAGCACTCTGCCGCGCGGTCAGCGCCCGACGGTGGCGAGCATCGCCACGACGGCGACGGCCATCAGCGCCGTCGCGAGCCATCCCAGCGCGCGCAAGCGGGGGCGCAACGTCAGCGTGCCCATGATCGCGGGGCGCTGCGCCATGTGCATCATGACGCTCATGATCGGCACCGAGATGACGCCGTTGATGATCGCGGCCCAGTACAGCGCGCGGATCGGGTCGAGGTCGGTGAAGTCGAGCGCGACGCCCAGCAATGTCGCGACGGCGATGATCGCGTAGAAGCCCTTGGCCCGCAGTGGCCGCAACGCGTGGCCGATAGGCCAGCGCATCGACTCCGCCACCGCGTAGGCGGCGGAACCCGCCAGCACGGGGATCGCCAGCAGCCCGGTGCCGACGATGCCCAGCGCGAACAGCAGGAACGCGGACGGCCCGGCGATGGGGCGCAACGCTTCGGCCGCCTGCGCCGACGTCTGGATGTCGGTAACGCCGGCTTCGTGCAGCGTGACCGCCGTGGTCAGCATGATCGCGAACGCGATCGCGTTGGAGAACGTCATGCCGATCCACGTGTCGACGCGGATCCGCCTCAGGTTGCGCGACACCTGCTCCGGCGCCTCGCGCAAGGGTGCCTCGCCGGCGCGCGCGCGCTGCTCCTCGACCTCCTGCGATGCCTGCCAGAAGAACAGGTAGGGCGAGATCGTGGTGCCGAGCACGGCCACCAGCAGCAGCAGGTAGTCGCCGGTCAGCGAAATGGGCGGCAGCACGGTGTCGTGGACGAGCCGCACCCACGGGATGTGCACGGCGAACAGCACCATCACGTAGGCGAACAGCGACAGCGTCAGCCACTTGAACAGCGGTGCAAGCCGCGAGTACGGCAGGAACAGCTGCATCAGCACGGCCAGCACCCCGAACAGCAGCGACCACGCGCGCTGCGTGCCGCCGAGCACCAGCGTCATCGCGTCGCCCATCGCGCCGATGTCGGCCGCGATGTTGATCGTGTTGGCGACCAGCAGGAGCCCCACGATCGCGAGGCCCAGGGGCCGCGGGTAGTGCTCGCGCAGGTTGGCGGCGATGCCGTGCCCGGTCACCCGGCCGATGCGCGCGGACACCATCTGGATGCCAACCATCAGCGGCGTGGTCAGGAAGACGCTCCACAGCATCGCGAGGCCGAACTGCGCGCCGGCCTGCGAGTACGTCGCGATGCCGCTGGGATCGTCGTCGGCGGCGCCGGTGATGAGGCCCGGTCCCAGGTGATCGAGCAGGTAACGGCGCAGCGAGCGCATGGCCGAGTTTACAATGCGCCGATGCCGTCCGCGTCCGTCAAGCGGTACCTGCCGTGGGTCGTCGCCAGCGCGCTGTTCATGGAACAGCTCGACTCCACGATCATCAATACGGCGGTCCCGGCGATGGCGGAGAGCCTCGACGTGACGCCGTTGAGCCTCAAGAGCATCTCGACCAGCTACGCGGTGAGCCTCGCGGTGTCGATCCCCGCCAGCGGTTGGCTTGCCGACCGCTTCGGCACGCGCCGCGTGTTCATGGCCGCCGTCGCGCTGTTCACGCTGGCGTCGGTGCTGTGCGGGCTGGCGGTCAGCGCGCAGATGCTGGTGGCGACGCGCGTCATGCAGGGCATCGGCGCGGCGATGATGACGCCGGTGGGCCGCCTCGCCATCGTCCGCACGTTTCCCAAGTCGGAGCTCTTGCGCGCGCAGAACTTCGTCATCATCCCCGCTCTCATCGGCCCGATGCTGGGGCCGACGGTGGGCGGCCTGATCGTTCACTGGATGAGCTGGCGCGAGATCTTCTTCGTCAACGTGCCGGTCGGCCTCACGGCGCTGTACCTGACGCACCGCTACATGCCGGAGTATCACGAGGACGTGAAGCTGCCGTTCGACGTCATCGGCCTCGTGCTGTTCGGGTCCGGCGCGGCGCTGCTGTCGTGGCTGCTGGAGGTGTTCGGCGAGCACGCGCTCGACTGGACGTCGGGCAGCGTCATGCTGATCGTGTCGCTGACACTGCTGGGCGCGTTCGCGTGGCACGCGGGCCAGTTCCGCTACCCGCTGATGCGACTTTCGCTGTTCGCCATCCGGACGTTCCGCGTGTCGGTGATCGGCGGCGCCGTCACGCGGCTCGGCATCGGCAGCCTCCCGTTCATGCTGCCGCTCCTCTACCAGCTCGGTATCGGCTTGCCCGCGTGGCAGTCCGGCCTGCTGATGATGCCCGCGGCGCTGGCGGCGATGACGATGAAGGCCGCGTCGATCCGGCTCTTGCGGCGCTGGGGCTTCCGCCAGGTGCTGGTCGTCAACACGATGCTGATGGGTGTCACGATCGGGCTTTATTCATTGGTCGGACCGTCGACGCCGATCCCGTTGATCATCGTCATGGGATTGATGCAAGGCACTTTCAACTCGCTGCAGTTCTCCGCGGTCAACGCGATGGCGTTCGCCGACATCGACGCCGCGGAATCGAGCATGGCGGCGTCGATGTCGAGCACGTTCCAGCAGATGTCGCTCGGGTTCGGCCTTGCGTGCGGCACGCTGGTCGCGGGCTGGTTCCTGGGCCACACGCCGCAGACCGACCAGGTCGCCGTGGCCTCGGCGCTCCACCATTCGTTCCTGGTGCTGTCGGCACTCACGATCCTGTCCTCGTTCATGTTCCGCACGCTGCGCGGCGACGACGGCGACAACGTGAGCCGTGGCACGCGGCGCGAACAGGCCGCCGTCGACGCCTGACGATGGGCGCGCGGCTCCCGCTGCTGGAACGGGACGCCGCGGCCGATGCCTTGCGCGACGCGCTGGTGGCGGCAGGCGTGGGCGCGGGCGGCGTCGCGCTCGTCAGCGGCGAGGCAGGCATCGGCAAGACGACGCTCGTCGACGAGTTCGTCGCAGGCATCACCGAGGCGACCGTCCTCCGCGGCGCCTGCGAGGCATTGTTCACGCCCCACCCGCTCGGCCCACTGCACGACGTCGCCCGTGATGCGCCGCCGGCGCTGCGCGAGCGCCTCGCCGCGCGCTTGCGCGAGGACGGGAACCGGCCGGCGCTGTTCGCCGCAGTGCTCGACATCCTCGCGCATGGCCGGGCGCCCACGGTCCTGATCCTGGAGGACGTCCACTGGGCCGACGCCGCAACGCTGGACCTCGTCCGGCACGTCGGTCGCCGCATAAGCCGGCTGCCCGCGCTGCTGGTGCTGACGTTCCGTGACGACGAGCTCGATGCGCACCCGGCGCTGCGTCTCGCGCTCGCCGACCTGCCCTCTCGCGCGGTGGTTCGCGTTCCGCTCTTCCGCCTGAGCCCCCCGGCAGTCACGACGCTGGCGCAGGCCGCGGGCGTCAGCGACACCGGCGTGTTCCTCGCGAGCGGCGGGAACCCGTTCTTCGTCACCGAGCTGCTGCGCCATCCGGAAGGAGGCGTCCCGATCACGGTGCGCGACAGCGTGCTGGGACGCGCAGCCCGGCTGGCTGCTGCGCCGCGCGCGCTGCTCGACCTGGTGGCGATCGTCCCGCGTGCTGCGGAGCTCACGGTCGTGTCCGCGGTGGCGACGCCGACGCTCGACGACATCGACGCGTGCGTGCGCAGCGGCCTGCTGCTCGCCGACGCCACGACACTGCGTTTCCGCCACGAGCTCGCCCGTGTCGCCGTCGCCGACGCGCTCGCGCCGCCGCGCGCACAGGCGCTGCATGCATCCGTACTCGCGGCGCTCCGGGCGGGTGGCACGAGCGTGCCGCTCGCGCGCCTCGCGCACCATGCGCGGTTCGCCGGCGACCGCGAGGCACTGGCGGAGTTGGCGCCCGCCGCGGCACGGGAAGCGGCCGCGCGCGGCGCGCGGCGCGAGGCGATCGCCCACTGCGAAGCCGCGCTGGCGCTCGGCCATGCACTCGCGCCCCCCGCGCGCGCGGCATTGCTTGCGCAGCTCGCCGAGCACCGCTTCGAGACCAACGACCTCGCCGGCGCGATCGCGGCGCACGAGGACGCCATCGCCGCGTTCACGGCGCTCGGCGACCTTCCGTCCGCGGCGCTCGCGCACGCCGCCCTTGCGATGACGCTCGTGCGCGCACTGCGCAACCAGGAAGCCGCCGCGGCAAGCCGGCGTGCGCTGGACCTCGTCGCCGGCCACGGCGACGCCGCGCACGTCGGGCGCGTCTACGCGATCGAGACCTACCTGCGGATGCTGAATCGCGACTGCGCGTCCGCCGTCGAATGGGGCGACCACGCACGCGCCATCGCCACGCGCCACGGTGATCGCACGACGCTGGCGGCCGTCGGTACCTGGAGCGGCGCCGCGCGGATGTACCTCGACTTCGAGCGCGGCTATGCGGAGGTCGAGCAGGCGCTCGCCGCGGCCCAGACGCTCGACGACGGCGGCGTGCGTGCCGCCGACGCCTGGGTCATGCTCGGCACCGCGTCGGGCGAACTGTTCGCCCTCGAGCGCGCCGAACGCCACCTGGACGCGGGGATCGCGTTCGCGCGCGAGCGCGACCTTGATCGGGCCGGGTCGTACATGGAGGCCTGGCGGGCGCTCGTGCTGCTGCACCGGGGCCGTTGGCACGACGCCGAGACCGAGGCGCGCGCGGTGCTCGCACGCGAGGCGCAGGGTTCCACCAACCGCCTGATGGCGCTGGTGGCGCTGGCGCGGCTGCACACGCGGCGCGGCGACGACGCCACCGCACTGCTCGACGAGGCGCTCGCGCTCGCCTCTTCCACCGGCACGCTGCAGCGGATCGCGCCGGTGCGCGCCGCGCGCGCCGAAGCCGCGTGGCTCGCCGGGGACACCGTCGCGACGGCGGCAGAGGTTGACGACGCGCTCGCACTCGCGTCCGCGAAGCAGCACGGCTGGTACGCCGGCGAACTGGCCGCATGGCGTGCGCGCGCGGGGATGCCCACTGCGATACCGAGCCCGTGCGCACCGCCGTGGCGGCATGTGCTGCACGGTGAGTGGGCGGCTGCGGCGGCAGCATGGTCGGCGCTCGGCTGCCCGTACGAGGCGGCGATGGCGCAGGCCGACGGGGACCGCGACGCCCGGCTGCAGGCCCTCGCGACGTTCGACGCGCTGGGCGCCCGCCCGCTGGCAGAACGCCTGCGCGCCCGTATGCGCGACGACGGTGGCGGCCCCGTGCCGCGCGGCCCGCGCGCCTCGACACGCTCGCATCCCGCGGGCCTGACGGTTCGCGAGACCGAGATCCTGGCCCTCGTCGCGGAGGGCCTCTCCAATGCCGACATCGCGGCGCGCCTCTCTCGCTCGGAGCGCACGGTGGAACACCACCTGGCCGCGCTGCTCGCCAAGCTCGGGGCACGCACGCGGTCGGCGGCGGTCGAGGTTGCCCGCAAGCAGGGCCTGCTGCACGCAAAATAGGTGGCGCGACGGCGCAATCCGGGTGCTGGTACCGTGGTCCGCGCAACGGCGGGAGCGGACCATCGCACCACGGTCCACGATGCGACCGCAATCCACCCGGAGAACCGATATGCCCCGCTACATGGTTGAACGCGAATTTCCCAACGGCCTGACCGTCCCGATGACGGCGGACGGCGCCAAGTCCTGCCTCGCGATCGTCGACAAGAATGCGACCGACGGCGTCACGTGGGTCCACTCGTACGTGAGCGGCGACCACAAGAAGACGTTCTGCATCTATGACGGCCCGAGCGAGGATTCGATCCGGTCGGCGGCCAGGGGCACGGGCCTGCCGGTCGGCACGATCACCGAAGTGAGCGTCCTCGACCCGTACTTCTATCACGCGTGAGCGTGCGGACGCGAGGTGCCGCGGCAGCGGTGCCTCGCCCGCGCCTCCATGCACGCGCTTGCCCGCTTGCCGCGTCAGTGCTTCGCGGCGAGTCTTGGATCCGGCGGGCGCGGATGCGTGTCGATGAACTTCGCGACATCCCACGCATCCTGCACGCTGAGCGTGCGCGGATTGCCGTACGGCATGTTGGCCGCGACGAACGCGGCCGCCGTGTCGACACCGGACATGCCCGCGCCGGCATTGTACGAGCGCGGTCCCCACAGCGGCGGGAACGCATAGCCGGCCCCTGCCTGCGTGCCCTGCCCGTCCGCGCCGTGGCACAGCGCGCACTGCTGCGCGAACACGTGCGCGCCGCGCGCGGCATCGGGCGGAAGCGGCGGCTTGGCCAATGCGGGAAAGCCGCGACCGGCCAGGTCGGCGCCGGTCGGCGCGCCCTGCGCCATCCAGTACGAGTACGTGACGAGCGCGATCATTTCGGGGCTGTCGTACGCCGGCACGCGGCCGTTCATGCTGAACGTGAAGCAGCCTGCAAGCCGATCCTCGTAGCTGTTCACCTTGCCGTTCTTGCTGCGGTACGCCGGATACTTGACGTACGCGGCCCACAGCGGCGCGGAACCCGCCTTGCGCCCTGCGTCGAGGTGGCAGTTGACGCAGTTGAGGCCGTTGCCGACGTACTGCGCGGCATTCGCCTGCGTGTCGACGAAGATGGCGCGGCCCTGGCGGATGACGTTGCCCAGCTCGTTGTCCGGGATGGCATCCGGTGCGGGTGGCGTGAACGCGATCGCCGTCGTGTGCGCCGCGACCGTCGTATCGTGCTGGCCATGGTCCGGCTCCGGAATGGACGCGAGGGGAGGCGCAGGATGCGTCGAGCGCGGCGCATTGGCGCGAGCCGGCGCAGGGGCAGCCGCGATCGGCGTCGTGCTGGTCCCGGCCGGGCCCACGCCCTCCAGCCATGCGGCCACCGCGTCGATGTCGGCGCTCGTCAGCCGCGACGCGACCGCCTTCATCAGGCCCTGCGGATCGCCGGCGCGCGCCCCCGACTGCCAGGCGCGCAACTGCGCGGCCGTGTACATCGCGTTCTGCCCGCCGATGGCCGGGAACGTGGGCGCGATGCCCGCCAGCGTCGCGCCGTGGCAATCGCGGCACGCGGGAACGTCGCGGTCCCAGTCGCCGTCCTCGGCAAGCCGGCGTCCATGGGCGAGCATCGCGGCCAGCACCGGCGCAGTCGGCGCGACGGCCGTCGCGGGCAATGCACGCAGCGACGCGTAGTAACCGGCGAGGCCCGCGATCGTCGCGTCGTCGAGGCTCCTGGCGATCGGTCCCATCACGGCGCTTGCGCGCGTGCCGTCGCGGAACGCGTGCAACTGCCGTTCGAGATACGCGCGGCCCTGCCCGGACAGCCGGGGGAAGCCCGCGGCCGGCTGGCCCTCGCCGGCGTTGCCATGGCATGCGACGCACGCGGGTACGCCGTTGCCGCCGTGGGCGACGAGCACGGCGATGTCGGGGGCGGCCGCAGCCGCGTCCGTGCCCCACGCCGCGGCGAGCAGTCCCAGGGCCGCGACGTGGCGGAAGCTCGCCCGGCGTCGCGTGCGCGGGGTCATCCGGCGATGCCGGGATTGCCGGCTACGCCGACCAGCGCGGGCTGGTCCGGCGCGCGCGCGGCGACCGTCTTGAGCGCGCGCAGGTGGCGCGCGACGACCTCCCACACTGGCTCGCCGCCCGCCGCGCGCGATTCCTCGGCGACCGGCGCCCAGCCAGCCACCTTGTAGCGCTTGCCCGGCTCGATCAGCTTGCCTGCGAGCGTCATGTTCGTGATCCGCTGGCCCATCGGCGCTGTCGGCTCGCACGTGTAGCGCATGCCGCCGACACGCACCATGTCGCCACCCTGCTGGTAGTAAGGGTCGGGGTTGAACAGGTTGTCGCAGACGTCCTCGAGGATCGTCTTGATCATCTCGCCGGTGAACTCGTTGACCGTCGTGTAAGGGTACGTGATCGCCGTCTGGTCGAGCAACGCTTCCAGCGTGATCGCGCTGCCCGGCAGCAGCGTCGTGCCCCAGCGGAATCCCGGCGAGAACGCGATCTCGGCGTTCTTCTCCGCCATCAGCGCGTCGACGATCAGCTGGTCGAACGTGCCGTTGAAGTTGCCGCGGCGGTACAGGAGGCCGTCCGTCGTTGCCAGCGTCTCGCCGAGCCTGGCTGCGTGCGGCGCGCGGACGGCGCGGATGTACGCGTCCATGTCCGCATCCGCCGGCAGCAGGTTGGCGAACACCGGCAGCAGCTTGTAGCGATAGTCGGCAACCTTGCCGTCGCGCACGTCGAAGTCGAGCACCGCGAGAAACTTGCCATTGGAGCCCGCGTTGGTGACGAGCGTCCTGCCGCCCGCGTTGGCCACGAGCGTCGGCGCGGGCACGCCGTCGTGCGTGTGGCCGCCGAGGATGGCGTCGATGCCGCGCACGCGCGACGCGAGCTTGAGGTCGACGTCCATGCCGTTGTGCGACAGCAGCACGACGACCGCCGCGCCCTTGCTGCGCGCCTCGGTGACGACCTTCTGCAGGTTCTCTTCCTGGATGCCGAATGTCCACTCGGCCACGAAATAGCGCGGGTTGGCGATGGGCGTGTACGGGAACGCCTGGCCGATGATCGCGACCGGCACGCCGTTGATCGTGCGCATCACGTAAGGCGCGAACACCGGGTCGTCGAAGTCGGCCGTGCGCACGTTCTGCGCGACGAAGTCGACGCTGCCCTTGAAGTCCCTGGCGACGACGTCGCGGACGCGCTCGGCGCCGTACGTGAACTCCCAGTGCGCCGTCATCACGTCGACGCCGAGCTTCTTCTGCGCGTCGATCATGTCCTGGCCGCGCGTCCACAGCGACAGCCCGCTGCCCTGCCACGTATCGCCGCCGTCGAGCAGCAACGCCCCGGGGCGGCTCGCCTTCAGCCGCTTGACGAGCGTGGCGAGATGCGCAAAGCCGCCGAGCTTGCCGTAGGCCCGCGCCGCGGCCTCGAAATCGAGGAACGTGAACGCATGCGCTTCTGGCGTGCCTGGCGGGATGCCAAAGCGCTTCAACAGTGCCTCGCCGACGAGGTGCGGCGGCTGGCCGGCCGCGGCGCCGACACCGATGTTGACGGACGGCTCGCGGAAATAGATCGGGTTGAGCTGCGCGTGGCAATCCGTGAAATGCAGCAGGCTCACGTTGCCGAAGCGCGGCACGTCGTACAGGCGCGCACCATCGGCATTCGCCAATGCCGCGCGGCCGTCGAGCGCAAAGCCCGCGGCGCTCGCCGCGGCCAGCACCTCCAGGAACTCGCGGCGCGTCATGCCCATCGTCGGCTCATCTGCCCAGGCGTCGCGCGCCCCCGGCCGTCCGCTACTGGTTCACCGGCGACTTGGGATCGAGCAGCAACGCGACGACGTCCTTGATCTGCTTCTCCGTCAGCACGCCGTTGTGGCCGAAGCGCGGCATGTTCGAGCAGGCAAGGAACGCGTCCGGATTGAAGATGCGGCCGTACGTGTACTTCTGCACCTCGACGCTCTCGCCGCGCAGCTTGCCGTAGTGGTAGAGGCTGGGGCCGATCGTGCCGTACGCGATCTCCTGCTTGGAGAGCTGGTGGCACGCGTAGCAATTGCCACCCGACGGCTTGGAAGGGTCGTCGGAAAATTGCTTGCCGACACCGGTCTGCGCAATCTTCTCGCCTTCCTTCCAGTCGCCGAGGTAGTGGCCGTCAGCCGGGTAGCGGATCGTCGCCATCTGCGCCTTCTCGAGCTCCGCAGCCATCGCCGCGGGGAGCGGCCCCTGCGCCGGCGTGCGGCTGCACGCCTTCTGCAGGTCGTCCTGGTCGAGGCGCTCCAGCGTCGCCTGTCCGCGCGGCGCAAACGACGACTTCATCACCGCGAGCGTCTCCGCCGGCGTGACCTTGGGCGTCGTATCCGTCATCGTCATGCAACCCGCCACCAGCGCGCCGAGCGCCGCCAGCGTCCATCCCCATCGCTTCGCAGTCATCGTCGTCTCCTAGCGCTTGAGGCCCGGCGCATCCATCGTGCCGCCGTTGGCGTTGTAGGCGAGGTAGGTCGTCAGCGCGACCGATGCCTCGGACGTGAACTTGAGGTCCGGGAAGCGCTGCTGGCGCAGGCAGTCGTTCAGGCGCCATTGCATCGTCCGGAACTCGCCCTGCGACACGCGATACGCGGGCCACGTCGTGTAGGCGCGCTGCGCGTCCGCCTTCGTCGTCAGGTTGGGCAGGTCCTGCAGGCGGATCCGCTTGTCGGACGCACCGTGGCACGTCACGCAGCCGAAATCGTGCGTGGCGCCGCGGAAGAAGAAGATCTGCTCGCCGATCTGGTAGGCGCGCTGCGCATGCGGATCGGCCAGCGACACGTTCATCTTCATGCCGCGCGACGCGGCGACGACGTAGGCGACGAGCGCCTCGACCGTCGAGCGCTTCTCGCCGTTGCCGAACGGCTGCTTCATCGCATCGGCGGGCGCGAAACCCTGCAGCGTCTCCATGCACCAGACGAGCCGCGTCTCCAGGTCCATCATGCGGCCGGCGTCGGCAAAGTAGCGCGGGAGCTCGGTGTACGCGCCGGCGATGACGCCGGGGCCCTTGCCGAGGTCGCAACGCTCGAGCGACACGTTCTTCGGGCCGCGCTTCTGCTTCCACAGTTCCTCGCCGCGTGCTTCCCACAGGTCGGCCGGGTTGCCGTCCTGCAGCAGCTGCCGGTACTTCGCGATCTCGGCGGCCGTGTCCTGCGTCGACGCGTCCTGGCCCGACGCGGCGGTTGCGAGCGCAAGCATCGCCGCCAGCGCCGCGCATGCCACCGCCACCATCCCCAATCGTTGTCGCTTCATGCTGGTCTCCTCCCGCATGCCACCTTCGAGGCGGCCACCCACGATCACGCGATCGTCGCTTCGTCCGTCCGCGTGCCGCCCTTGTTGTCGAGCCAGGTGACCTGGACCTTGTCACCCTTCTGCGCGCCCTTGAACTTGAATTCGAGGAACGGGTTCTTGGCGACCGCGGGGCCCCATTGCGCCGACAGGACGGTCTTGCCGTTGGCCGTGGCGGTCACGTTCTGGATGAAATGCGCCGGCACGATCTTGCCTTCCGAATCCTTGCGCTGGCCGGTTTCCATCTCGTGGTTCATCAGGATCTTCACGTCGACGACGTCGCCCTGCATCGCCGCGCGGATCTTCATCGGGTCTGCCATGTCGCTCTCCTCCTTCCGCCGTCAGCCGCCGCAGCCGCCGAGCGTGACCTTGATTTCCTTGGTCACCGTGTAGAACTTGCCGTCGGCCTTCACCAGCGCAACGACGTTGGATGTCTGGCCCATCTTGATCCGCGTCGAGACCCAGGGCTCGGTGCCGGCCGGGATGTCGAAGACGGCCGCGAGCGTGTTGGGATTCTTCTCGACGAGGATCGCGATCGACTCCGTCTTCGGCAGCATGCTGGTCACCTGCACCGGCACGACCGCACCGTTTTCGGCGATGTCGGGCGCCGTCATCATCACGTCCTTCGACGCGGCGGACGCGGTGCCGCCGAGGCCCTTCAGCACGTCGGCCACCGTCGTCGCGCCGAAGGCGGGCTTGTTCCAGTCGGCCAGCGCCTCGCCCGGCTTCAGAAAGCCCGCCGCGACGAGCAGCGCGACCAATCCCGCGCCGCCGCCCGTGCGCAATGCCTGCCTGCGTCCGTTGTCCATGCCCATCCTCTCCTCGTGGTTCGCGCCGCCCTCGCGGTCGCGCTTCAGTTCGTGCTGCCCAGGATCCACTGCACCAGTGCGTGGACGTCGGCGTCGCTCAATTGCGTCTGCGCGGGCATCGGCACTGCACCCCACGCGCCCGCGCCCCCTGCCTTCACCTTGGCCTCGAGCCGCGCTTGCGCAGCCGGGTCGCCGTGGTACTTGGCCGCGACGTCGCTGTAACCGGGACCGACGATCTTGCTGGTCAGCCCGTGACACACGAGGCAGCCCGAGCGATCGGCCAATGCCGTCATCTTCGCATCATTCCCGCCAGCGCCGTCGCCGGGCTTTGCAGCGGCCGCGACCGTCGGCACGCCCTGGCCCCGTACCGGCCCGTACGTGCGGTTCTGGTCGGCGAGGTCCCCGTGCGAGCCGCGCGCCGCGCCCGGCAGCGACGAGATGACGGCACCTCGTACCGGGCAATCGTGCATGCACGCGACGTTGGCGACGTCCGGCGTGCCATGGACATCCCACAATCCCGGCATCCGCATCATGCCATTGCGGTTGGGCATCTTCTGCTGGACGTCCGCGATGTTGCGGTCGGACAGCACATAGTCGTCCGGCACGATCGCGCCCAGGTTCAGCAGGTAGGCGAGCACCGCATACACGTCGTTGGTGGACAGCGACTTGGGCGCGTTCCACGGCATCGCACGACGGATGTAATCCCAGAGCGTCGACACCGTCGACACCTTCATCAGCGTCGTGCGCACCTGCTCCGGATTGCGCAGCGATGCGACGCGCCCGGCCTTGATGTCCTCCTGCGTCGTCCCACCGGCAAGCGGCGTGAAGACTTCGTTGCTGTCGCCGAAGTCGCCGTGGCACATCGCGCACTTGCCGTCCCAGATCTTCTGCCCGTCGGCGACGGACCCGGACCCGGGCGGCAGGCCCTGGAAATCCGGGCGCACGTCGATGTCCCAGGCCTTGATCTCCGCGGGCGTGGCCGGGCGCCCGACGCCGGGGTATTGCGTCGCGTCCGCCGGTGCCGCACCCACGGTGGCGCAGGCCACGAGCGCGCCAAGCGCGAACGCGTGGCGCGTCGCACGGACGAGGCCGCGCACGTCAGTCGACCTGGACATTGTTGACGTCCCCCGCCGCGGTCACCTGCCACGACTGGATCGCGTTGTTGTGATAGATGGAGCGCGTACCGCGCACCTCGCGCAGCTGCATCATCCGCGGCTGTACGTAGCCGGTCTCGTCCATCGCGCGGCTTTGGAGGATGGCGGGCTGGCCGTTCCATACCCAGTCGATGTTGAACCGCGTCAGCGCCTTGGACAGCACCGGCGTCTCGAGGCGGGCGGTCTTCCAGTTGCGGCCGCCGTCGAACGACACGTCGACGCGCTTGACCTTCCCACGTCCCGACCACGCGAGGCCGGTGACGTTGAGGAAGCCCTGGTCGACGATGACCTGGCCGCCCGACGGGGACGTGATCACCGACTTGCACTCCTGGATGGACGTGTACTGCCGCAGCATGCCGTCCTTCATCAGGTCCACGTAGTGGATCGTCTCCTCGCGCGTGTTGAACGGCTGGTCGCCCACCTTGAGCCGGCGCAGCCACTTGACCGACGACACGCCCTGGACACCCGGTACGACGAGCCGCAGCGGGTAACCGTTCTCGGGGCGCAGCATCTCGCCGTTCTGGCCGTAGGCGACGAGCACGTCGTCGAGCGCGCGGTCCATCGCGATCGTGCGCGTGAGGCTCGCGCCGTCCGCGCCTTCGGCGAGCACGTAGCGCCCGCGCTTGCGGTCGAGGCCGCACTGGTCGAGCAGCAGCGACAGCGGCACGCCGGTGAACTCGCTGCACGACAGCATGCCGTGCGTGTACTGGACCGTCGGCACCGCGACGTTCGCCCACTCCATGCCGGAGTTGGCGCCACATTCGATGAAATGGATTCGCGAAACGCTGGGCAGGCGCATCAGGTCTTCCATCGTGTAGACCGTCGGCGTACGCACCAGCCCTTCGACCATCAGCCGGTGGCGCGTCGGGTCGATGTCCTGCCATCCCTGGTGGTGGCGCTCGAAGTGCAGGCCCGACGGCGTGATGATCCCGAACAGCCCCTGCAGCGGTGCGAACGACACGGACGCCGCGTTGACGCGCGTGAGGCCCGGGCTTTCGCGCCGGACCAGGTTCTTCTCGTGGACCGACGGCTGCCCGTAGGGTCGGGCGGCGACGGGGTGCCCGAGCGTCGTGCTCCACGGCGGCAGCTCGAGGATTGCCGGGTCGCCCGCGGCAGTGCCGGTGGCCGTCCCGGCGGCCGCGCGCACCGCGGTGGCGCCGCCGAGCGCGACGGCCGCCGCGAATGCCTGCGCGAGGAACCCGCGGCGCCCCGCCTGGACGTCGCGTATGTCGGCGGCACTGAGGAAGTTCTCCGGCGCGCGCGTGATGCGCGCGGGCCGCGGCGGCGGGCGCATCATGCCGCGCGCCGGGCGCGAGTGCGCCGGGGCGTCAGGTGGAGCAGCTCCGCGCGCATCGGCTCGTCCTCGTCCATCCGCGCGACGATGCGCATGCAGACGTCGCGGCACAGTTCCATCATCGTCGGGTCGGCGACCCGGTAATACACGTGGTTGCCTACCTTGCGCCGCGCGACCGCGCCGCCGCGCAGCATCAGCGCCAGGTGACGCGATACGTTGGTCTGCGTGGCGCCGACGGCCTCGACGATTTCGCCGACCGAGCGCTCGTCCTCGCAGACGGCACGCATGATCTTGAGCCGCATCGGCTCGGCCAGCACGGCGAAATAGGCGGCGACGACGGCGAACACCTCGTCGGCTTCGCCCGCGGAGCGCACGGGTTTGCGTTTCATGGGTGGTGACCGTATGCGCAGATGCTCATATAGTCAACTTGCGGTGCAGCAATCGGAAGATGCGGCCCGGCCACGGCGGCCACGGCGATCGTGCTAGCGTTGCGACACCTCGTACTGAACCTCCCTTCGATGACCGCCCCGCCCGTGCCGCTCGCCACGCTGATCGACGACCTCGTCGCCGCCAACCGTATCCTCGCCGGCCTCGCCGTCGTCGACGGCTTCGGCCACGTCAGCGTCCGCCATCCACACCAACCGGACCGCTACCTGCTGTCGCGGTCGCGCGCCCCCGAGCAGATCGAGCGCGACGACATCATGACGTTCGATCTCGCGTCGAATGCCCAAGGCGGCGACACGCGCAACGGCTACCTCGAGCGCTTCATCCACGGCGAGATCTATGCACGCCGGCCGGACGTGACGGCGGTCGTGCACGCACATTCGGCGCCGGTGGTGCCGTTTGCCGCGTCCAGCGTGCCGTTGCGGCCGATCTTCCACATGAGCGGCTTCCTCGCCGCCGGCGCACCGATATTCGAGATGCGCGAGCGCTTTGGCATGACCGACCTGCTGGTGCGCAGCCGCGAACAGGGTGCGGCGCTTGCGGACACGCTCGGCACCGGCCACGTCGTGCTGATGCGGGGGCACGGGTTCTGCGCGGTGGGCGGAAGCATCGAGCAGGCCGTCTATCGGGCCTACTACACGCAGCAGAACGCCGAGTTGCAGCAGCGCGCGATCGCGCTGGGCGGCGACGTCGCCTACCTGTCCCCCGAGGAAGGCAGCATGGCCGACACGACGAACACCGGCGTCATCGGGCGCCCGTGGGCGCTGTGGAAGGCGCGGTTCGCCCCCTAGGGCGTACGCCTACACCGGATCGCTGCATCCGCCGACTGCGTCGGCGACGCGCCGGACGCAGCATCACCCGGGTCGCTCGCGTGTGCGAGCACGGTTGGAGAACCGCCGTGATCCATCTCGAACCCGGCATCTACGTACGCGTGCAGGAATTGCCCGATCGCGCGCACCCGCTTCCGTTGCGCAACGGCTTCTCGCCCGATTGCGCCTACCGCGCGCTGGGCCTCCATAGCGCATCCGAGACGAGCGAGTGCTATTACATCCTGGCGAACGACCGCGACGAGACGTGGTTCATCTCGAATCGCCACCTGCGCGTCGTGGGCGTGTTTCCCGAGCGCCGCGACCTGCGTTTCAAGCTGGCGCTGACGCGGGCAGCGTAGGTGCGGGCCGTGCGGCGAGCGCCTGCTTGACGCGCCACAGCGTCAACAGCGACAGCAGCGTCGTACCGACAATCACGTAGCCGATCCACGGGAAGTGCTGGAGCTTGCCGTCGGGGGCCAGCGTCACGATGTGCCCCGCCGCCAGCGACGCGATGCCGCCTGCGACCTGCTGCAGCGACGCGTTGATCGCGTTGAACGAGCCGCGCTTGGTCGGCTCGGGCACCGACGTGATCATCGCCTGGAACGGGATCATCCGCGAGAAGATGCCCATGAACAGCACGACGTTGATGGCGATCAGCACGAAGAGCGGAATCGGTGGCAGGTGCGTGTACACCGTCACCATGACCATCGACACCACGCTGCCGCCGACGAACACCGGGTACTTGCCGACGCGGTCCGCGATGCGCCCGATCAGCGGCCCCATGAAGATCGTGAACACGCCCGTCACCACGTAGATGATCGGCAGGTGCTCGATCGCGATGCCCAGGTTGTTGACGACGTAGGCGCTGCTGAACGGCATCAGCATGAACCCACCGGTCGTCAGCAACGCCGTCGTCGCGAACGGCATCCAGTGCTGGCGCGCCTTGACCGTGTCGACCAGGTGCATGAACGCGCTCTTCTCCTGCGGCTGCCCGAGGTGGGCCGTCACCGGCTGCATCCTCCACGCGACCACCGCGCCCGCCACCAGCGCGATCCCCACCATCACCAGGAACGGTGCGTGCCAGCTGTACCGGTTGGAGAGGTAGATGCTGATGGGCAATCCGAGGATCTGGCTCGCGGCGAACGAGGTCTGGATGATGCCGATCACGCGACCGCGCTGCTGCGGCGCGTACAGGTCCGTGGCAATGGCCATGACCACCGACCCGATGACGCCCCCGAACAGTCCGGTGACGATGCGCGCGGCGAGCAGCGAATGGAACGACTGCGCGAGCCCGCACCACAGCGTGCCCAGCACGAATCCCGCGTAGAAGAACAGCAGGATCCGCTTGCGGTCGAAGCGATCCGCGAAGCCCGCCATGAGCACGCCGCTCGCCGCCGCGCTGAACGCATACGCCGACACGATCGAGCCGAACTGCTCGGTCGTCGTGTGCAGCGCGGGCATGATGATGGCGCCGAGCGGCGCCACGATCATGAAGTCGAGGATGACGGCGAACTGGAGGAACGCGAGCAGGCCGGCGACGAACTTCTGGTAGGGCGAGAACGGCATCGCGTCGGCGCGGACGGATGCGGGACCACTGGATTTGGGCATCCACGATTATCCCTTCCCGCCGGCGCCGTGCACGTCGTCCTCTTTCCGACACCCGTGCAAGCAGCGGTCCTACTGACGGCACGCGGCACGCGCTCGAACATCGCAGGTATCGAATCCTGCGGAGCACAGCCGTGACCACGATCATTTCCGGACGTTTCGTCGAGCAGTCGACGACCGATCAGGCCCTCGAGGCACTGGTCGCAGCCGGGTTTCCCCGCGACCGCTGTGCCGCCTTCTTTGTCAACGACGCGGGCCAGCACGATCTGTACCCGGTCGGTGGCGACGAAGCGGAATCGCCTGGTACCGAAATGGCCCCGGTAACCGCGGTGGAAGGTGCCGCGGGCGGAGCGGCGGTGGGTGCACTGGCGGGCGCGCTGGCGGGTCCTGCCGGCGCGGCGGCAGGCGCGGCGGTGGGTGCGTATGTCGGTTCGCTACACGGTGCGGTCGCCGGCACGGACGAGAAGCCGGTGCCGGGCGCCGTGAATGCCGACCCGCGAGAGTTCGCGAGCCGCAAGGCCGGCATGATGTTGTCGGTCGAGACACCCGACGCGGACAGCGAGATGCGTGCGAAGCACGTGCTGCGCGAGGCCGGCGCGTTCGACCTCGAGAAGGGGCAAGGCCACATCGTCGGCGGCGACTGGACCGACTTGGACCCGCTTACGCCGGTGCGACGCGTATGACCCATCGGAACGCGGGAGGCCTGACTTTGACCACCCGCTCTCCCCGCGGGTCACGCATCTAGCGCGCGTTCAGGGCCTTCCATCACCGGATGCGTGTACGCCATGCTCGGGGTGCGACGAGAAGAACATGCCGGTGAGTCGCTGCATCCCGATGACCCGGCTCAATTCGCCAAACGCGAAGAACGGGATGAACGTGACGACGAGGATCAGCAGCCGCGCGGCCAGCTCGTTGCGGCCGATCGACGCGATGTTCGCAAGGACGGCGACGAGGTCTTCCTTGTGGAACCACCCCTGGATCAGGCGCTCGAGTACGCCGAACAGCACCACCAGCATCCCGAAGAACACCGACTTGTAGAGCACGGGGACAATGAGCGCACGGTCCTCATAGCGCCGCGAGAATCCGAGCAGCCTGCCGATCAGGAGGACCTTGGCGATGACGAGGGCTTCTACCAGCGCAACGCCATAGTGCAGGTAGGGGTCGTCCGTTTCAGCGGTGATGAGCCTTCGGTACACGGTAAACGAGCCGAACAGCACCACCAGGTACAGCACGATAAGCCAGTAGGCCTTCAGCTCCTCGACGGCGCGTTTCTTGAGGCTTGCCTTGCTTGTGCTCATCTCAGTTTCCCGCTTCCTTACGTGCCAGTTCTTCCGCAAGGATCGGGACGCCGAGATTCAACGCCTGGACGCCCTGTGCGGTGCAGAGCTTCAGGACTTCCATGATTTCCTCGATCGAGGCCCCCGCCGCCAGCGCGTTGCGGATGTGCCGGCGTGTGCCCGGCGCGTACATGTGGGTGAACGACGCGTCGAACGCGATGCTGAGCAACTCCACGTCCTTGGCCGTAAACGTGCCGCTCGTATAGATCGCGGCACCGGTCGCCATGAATTCGTCGGTCCAGGTCGGGTCGAGCGCGAAGAATGGATCCCACGCCGAGTTCCACTGGCCGATCGCCTTCATGCGGTCGCACGCGGGAGTCGCACCCTCCGGCCTCGGTGCAGCCTGCTTGCCGGCCGCCTTCGCCTCCTCGAGCAGGATGGGCGCGCCCAGGCTGCACGAATGGATCGACATGACCGCCGCCATCTTGAGGATCGTCAGGACCTCGACTCGCGTCGCGCCCGCGGCGAGTGCCGCGCGTATGTGGCGGCGCATGCCGTCCGCATTGAGGTTCGTGCACGCGCCGTTGATGGCGAGGCTGACGAGTTCGACGAACTTCGGCGCGAGTACTCCCGATCGCCACGGGTTGGTCGCCATCCGCGAGCAGAGTTCGGCCCATTCGGGATCCCATTCGCGCAACTGCGTGTATGCGGCGTCCCACGGTCCCGCTTCAGTCGATGTTGCCATGTGTCGTTTCCAGAAAGGCGCACGCGGGAACGCGTGCTGGTTTGTGCGAGCGCGGCGCGACGACCGACGCCACGCCGGGCTTCACTGACCCGCGCCGACCGCCACCAGGATGTCGTTGTCGACGACCTTCACGGGATAGCACGCCACGCCGAAGCCCTGGATGCCGTTGGCGAAGCCCGTCGTGACGTCGTATTTCCAACCGTGGGCGCGACAGCGTACGACCTTGCCGGTCAGCTCGCCGAAGCCCAGCGACTGCCCCGCATGAGCGCAGCGGTCGTTGATGGCGTACACGGTGCCGCCGACATTGAACAATGCAATGTCGACGTCACCCGCCGAGACCGTGGTGCCCGTGCCCGGCTGCACCTCGTCGAGTGAGGCCACCTTGATGAACTCTGCCATGGGAACCCTCTTCTCAAGTGAGGGATCGGGCGCCGTACGACGCCCGATCCTCGTGCGCCGGCTTGCCTACAGGATGCTGGCGGGGCTCGTCTTCGTGTCTGCCGGCTTGGCCAGGCGGCCGTCCGTGTCGTACGAGAGGAATCCCTTGTAGCCTTCCGGGCGGTTCGGCGGCAGGCCGAGCTTCAGCAGCGTTTCCTCGACCGTGTCGTACCAGACACCGACCTTCATGATCTTGCGCGCCTCGTCGGCCGTGGCAACCTTGCGGCCGAACTGCTCGCTCTGCTTGACGGCCCACTCGACTTGCTGGACGGTCGTCCACGGCTTGCGATGCATGTCCCAGATGTTGTCTTCATTGCCGACGCGCACGTTGAGGCCCAGGACCGTGGCGATCGATTGCAGCGCGATATTGCCGCGCATGCTGCTCCAGTAGGTAACGCTCGACGTGCCGTGGGGGGTGCGGCGCAGCGCTTCCATCCAGTCGTACGGGTTGCGGCCCATCGTGCCGCCGCCGTAGGCGCAGAGCGCCAGGTTCAGCGGCCCCATGTAGACGCCGCTGCGGATCAGCCGCTCGATGATCTCGAGGTGCGCGGTACCGCAAGGCACGAAGTAAGGCTGGATCTTGTTCTTGCGCAGGCGCTTCAGGTGCTCGATGTAGAACGACGGCAGCGAGTCCACCACCATGCCGGCCCAGGCTTCGGCGACCTTGGGGTCCGCCAGATGCGTGCCGTCCGCGTCGCCCGGGACAAAGGCTTGCGTGATGTCCCACAGCGTCGTGCCCGTGGTAACGGTGACGAAATCGGGCTTCGGGTCCAGCTCGGTGAGCATGTGACGGGTGTCGTAGTCGAGCCATTTGGCCTTGGCCCCTTCGGTATGGGGCGCGAAGGAAATCGATCCGCCTACCTGGATGATCATCTTCGGCACGGCCTGGCGGACGCGCGCGAGCATCTCGTTGTATTGGTCGAAATTCGACGAACCCTGGCCGGTCTTCGGGTCGCGGACGTGGAAGTGCAGCATCGTGGCGCCGGCGTTGTAGCAATCCACCGCGGCCTGCACTTGCTCGTCGAACGTCACCGGCAAGTCCTTCACGTCGCCGGGCAGCCACTCGGGGCCGTACGGCGCTGCCGTGATGATCGTCGGCTGCATGTTTTCGGGAAACAGTGAATCGTCCGTGAAATACATGTGGGTCTCCTCAGGGGTTTGAAGAACAGACGCTAGCGACTGCCAAGTGGCGCCGCTGATACGAACCGTCCTCCGGCACAAACCGAATCGACGGCGGACAGCAAATCGGTGGCGATCGCGCGGGTGAACACGACGCCGTCGGCGCCTGCGGCGACCATGGCGGAGGTGACCGCGGGTTCGTCATGCACACTCAGCATCAGCACCTTCGCGCGCGGCGCCCGGCGCTTGATTTCGGACAGCAGCGACGCGGCATCGCCTTCCGCCAGCGCAACGTCCATCACGATGACCTCGGGGCCGAGCCTTTGCGCCCCATCCAGCAGCGCGTTCTGGTTGGCGACCATGAACACCTTGTCGAACATGGACTCGAGCAACGCGCGTATGCCCTCGCCAAGCCCGTGATGCCGTCCGGCGAGCAGCACACAATTCATGGTTCCATTCCACAGGTGCCCGTTGATGCGGTATCGCACGCCGGGAGGCGGCGACGCTTGCAAGACGATGCGGAGAATGGACCGGTGTGGCGTGTGGGTCACCTCGTAAAATTACGAGGTCCGGCGCCGGAATTTACGAGGGATCGCCGCCCGTTGGCGGCGCGACTGCCTGCGCGTCGTACTGGCTTCAGCCGTCTGCCAGGCCGTGCCGGATCGCGAAGTGGATGAGGTCGGAGCTGGCCTTCGCGCCGAGCGCTTCCATCATCTGGTACTTGTGGAACTCGACGGTCCGCGGCGAGATGTCCAGCTTGCGTGCGATCTCCTTGACCGCCACGCCCCGCGCCAGCAGCTGTAGGATCTCGCGCTGGCGCGGCGTCAGCTGGGCCACCGGATCGGCCGGCGCGGGCGTTCCCGAATTCATCAGCCGGAACAGCTCGCGTGCCAGTGCGGGACTGACGAACGTGCCTCCGCCCAGCACGGCACGGATCGCCTGCGCCAGCTCATCGGCCGCCGCGTGCTTGAGCACATAGCCGGCGGCCCCGGCGTCGAGCGCGCGCCGCGCATAGGCGACCTCGCGGTGCATCGTCAGGAAGATCACCGGCGTGGCAAAGCCACGCTTGCGCAGTTCCAGCATCGCGTCGATCCCGTTCAACACCGGCATCGAGATATCCGCGACGACCACGTCGGGGCGCGACGTGGCGACGACTTCCACCATCGCGTCACCGCTCGCCACGATGTCGACGAGGTCGAACTCCGCGACGAGGATGCTGCGCAGGCCTTCGGCAACGATGCGGTGATCGTCGGCGAGCAGCACGCGTGCGCGGCTCATGGCGTCGTTCCCCACGGCACGCTCGCCGTGACCGTGGTCCCGCGCCCAGGCGCGCTCTCGATGTCGACGAATCCGTTGAGGAGCCGCACGCGCTCACGCATGCTCGCGAGCCCAAGGCTGCCACGACCCGCGTCGCCCGCCGTGGCGAATCCGGACCCGTCGTCGCGCACCGCCAGCACCAGGGTCCCGCCCGCTCGTGTCAGCGACACTTCGACACGACTCGCCTTCGCGTGGCGCACGACGTTGCGTAGCGCCTCCTGCGCGATCCGGAACAAGCAGAGCGCTATCTCCGGCGGAAGCTTGGCGGGAATGTCCGTGGCGACGAGGGTCGCCTGCAAGTTCTCCGCGCGCTCGATGCGTTCGCACTCCGCCCGCAGCGCCTCCACCAGGCCCAGGTCCTCGATCATCGAGGGGTGGAGGCGGTAGGACAGGCCGTGCACGTCCTCGCTCAGTTTGACGAGGCCGTCGCGGATCGCGTGCGCCGTGCCGTCGCCGTAGACCCCGTGCGCCTGCGCCCGCGTCGCGGCGATCGCCAGGCTGGCGAGGCGCTGGGTCACGTCGTCGTGGAGCTCGCGCGCGAGGCGGCGACGCTCGTCCTCGTGCGCGGTGATCAGGCGACCGCCCAGTGCGCGCGCTTCCGATTCGGCGCGTCGACGGTGACCGCGTTGCCACAGCAGCGCGATGATCATGGCAGCCTGCAGCAGCACGATCGCGGTGATCGCGATCGCCGCGCTCCGATGCTCGACCCAGAGCGATGGCTGGCGGAACGCGATCTTGCTGCCCGGTGGGAGCCGCGCTTCGTCGATATTCCAGCGCTGCAATTCCCGCCAGTCGTACAGCGGCCGCTCGAAGTCGTGCACTTCCATTTGCGGCGGCAGCCGCGGTCCGTCGAGCATGGCCAGCGCCGCCGTCGCGATGTCTTCACCGGCCACGTGCGTCGACGTATAGGGTCCACCGACGATGCCGCTGCCCAACTCGCTGTCGTAGATGCCGTAGATCGGCGCATTGGCCACGCTGTGCAGTGCGGCGAGCGCATCCTGGCGCTCGTGCGGAATGCCTGCGGCGTCGACGACCATCAGTCCGTAGAAGATGGCGGAATCCGGAGGCAGCGTGGCGACCGCGTGGCGCATCTGTTCCAGCGAAAGCTTGTTGAGCCAGATGAAGTTGATGCGGTCGTTGTAAGCGGCGAGCTCGCGCTGCAGCTCGGCTTGCCAAAAGCGCTCCGAATCCGAATCCCCGAACACGATCGCGATGTTCCGCGTCTCGGGCTGCAATCTCAGGATGTTGTCGACGAGGACGGGGAAGTCGACGCGCCCCGCCACGACGCGATCGCCGTTCCGCTGGGCCATCGCACGCGCGATGCGCTGATCCAGCGCCGCCATCAGCCAGGGCGTCCGCGGGAACATCTCGTCGCGGTGCGCCGCGTAGAAACGCGCCGCCGGCGGGCCTATGGTGACGACGACGTCGGGCGCCTCGCCTTCGAAGCGCGCCGCCAGGTAGTTGATGAACGCATGCTCCGCCGCGGGCGCCATTCGGCTGCCAGCATCCAGGTTGGCCTCGCGGAAAATCACGGTGTCGCGCGACCGGCTGGCAAGCGACGTGCGGAACACGGACGTGATCGTGTCGTACGGCGCGAAGTCGCGCCCGAAGGAGTGCAGCACCAGGACGCGTCGCGGTGACGCCGCTTCGACGGGTGTCCCCAGCAGGCAGAGTGCCAATAGCGCGAGCAGCGCGCCTGCCGCTGGCGCGCGGCGCGCGAACGTCGACTCAGGCCGTCGGCGACGCGGATTGCCGGGTGGTTGCAGGGACATCGGAAGGCTCAGTGCGCAGTGCGCGCATTGTCAGCCGGAAATCGGGCGGGAAATCACCAATTCTGGACAGCCACGAACGGCCGCTTGCCCTGCCGGTAGCGCTTATCCGCCTTGGGCTGCGTCAACGCCGCATGCAGCGCAAAGTGCAGCTCGTACAGCGTCGTGTCGTAGCCGGCATCCTCGAGGCCCTTCGCGTAACCCAGCGCGACCGCATTGCCGGCGAGGCGCACGGTTTCGTCCTGGATCTCGCCGGTCAGAGGCGCCGCCGTGTCGTTGTACGCGTTACGACAGGTGTCGACGGAGACCGAGTAGTACTTGCGGCACGTGGCGGGCCGGCCCGCGTAGGCCGAGCACGCGCCGTCTTCCAGCAGCGCGCACGGGATGCCCGCACGGACATGCTGCTCCGGCGTGAGCTCCGCGATGCGGTGCAGGTTGGCCTCGATCCGCGCAAGCGCCGCCGCCTGCTGCCCCAGGCTGAATTGCGTGCGCAGGTGGTGCGCGAGGACGAAGGCGTCGTGCGCGCGGATCTCGACGCGCAGGTGGCAGCAGTAGCTGCATCCCTTGGCGCAGGCCAGTGCCACCCCCGTGTCCGCGATCACCTGTTCCTGCAGCGCTTCCAGCCGGCCGTACATGTGGACCGTCTGCGTGCGCACCTTGGCGAGGTCGGGCGGGTGCTGCGCTCGCGCCATGCGACGCTCGGTATCGAACGTTGCATGGAGCTCGGTGGTGACGGGATTGCGCATCAACGCATCATCGCGAACACGACTCCCGCCAGCACGAGCACCACGTAACAGCCGACGATCGTCCAGTAGCGGTAGGGGTCATTGGCGCGGGATGCGGTGCCGCGGAAATGGGCCTTGCCCGTCAGCAACGCGACGACCAGAAAGGCCCCGAGGATGACAGACAGGAAGTTCACGGGCGGTTGGGACGACAGTGTAGCGCCGGCCGCCCCGCCCGATGCGGCATCTTCCGGCCTCGCGCCAGTGCTCGCATCATGTGGGCTTGGCCCACCTGCGGCCTAGCGGGGCTGCATGGCGCAGCTTCCGCTGCAATGCTCCGGCGCGGGCCGATTGGAATAGTCGGCCGTGGAGTAAGGGCAATCGTGGAACGGCGGGTACGCCTCCAGGGACAGGCCGGGAACGGCGACGTAGTTGCGGAGGCTCCAGGGCAGGTAAGCGGCCCCGCGCGGGACGCCAGCCGATGCATTGGGGTCCGGTGGCATCGGATTGCCGGTGGTCTTGCACACTCCGATCGATCCTTCCATGCACTTCGTACCGTCGACCCACGTGGCGCCACTGAGGTTGGCGTCGGAGAAATCGGTACCTGCGATCGTGGCGCCAGTAAAGTCGGCATAGGTCAGGCCCGCACCGCCAAACAGCGCACCGTCCAGTTTGGCGTCGACGAAAATGGCGCCTGTCATCTGTGCACCCGGGAAGCGGGCGGTCCGCAAGTCGGCTCCGGAAAAATCGACGCCCGCCGCAACGCCCTGGTAGAACGTCGATGAGCTCCACGTCGAGTTGGTAAAGTCGGAACACGACAGGTCGGAACCGACGAAACTCACCGCTTTGAAGATGGCACCGGCAAAGTTGGATAGCCGAAGATCGACCTGCATGAAATTTACCCGTGTTGCGTTGGCGCCGCTCAACGTTGCGCGGCGCATCTCCAGCAACTGAAGCTCGGGGTACTCGTGATAACCACTCAGGGGCGCGAACGAGCTCTTCCAGGCGACGAACGTGGTGCCCCTCAGCGTGGCTCGCGTCATGTTGACACCGGCCAGGTTGCTGGTAAGAAAGTCGGGATCGGGTTTGCATTGAACGTCACCAACGGCCATCTGCTCCAGGTTGGCATCGGTGAAATCGGCGAAGGCCAGGGTGGCACCGAGATACGAACTCCCCGTTGCAATGGCACCCGCGAGATTGGCATTCGTCAGGTCACTGCACCTGAAGTCGGCACCACCCAGGTCTGCGCGGGAAAGGTCCGCGCCCGTCAGATTGGTGCGATTGAAGACCGCGCGTTGGAGGGACCGACCCGCAAAGTTGGCATTGGCAAAATCGCGGGCACGGCAGTAGTAAGGCGCAAGTACGTTGGTGCCGGCGGTACGGATCTCGCAAGGCTCAAGCGGGTCGCTCCCCGTCGGCGCAGCAGCGGAGGCCGCCGGCGCCACCGCGCAAAGCATCGCCGCCCACAGAATGCCTGCAATGGAAGCTGATTGTTTCATCGCTTTCGTTCCAGGGCCTTATCGCTGGTTGTCCGGGCCACGGGAACTGCAGTCCTGGACGCACTGGGGTGGAATCGGTCGCTCCGAATAGTCGGCCCGGGAATACGGACAGTCGTAAAACAGGGCGGCCCCTTCAGGGTCGTTCGGGGAGTCGGCAAGACTCCAAGTCAGGTAAGCCGCCCCTCGCGGCACGTCGGCGGATGCATTGGGGTCCGGCGGCATGGCATTGCCCGTGGTCTTGCACTCACCAAACGATCCTTCCATGCACTTCGTACCGTCGACCCAGGTCGCGCCCTGCAGGTTGGCATTGCGGAAATTGGCGCCACCGATGTTCGCCCCGGTGAAATCGGCGTAGGTCAGGCCCGCACCGTCGAATGCCGCGCCATCCAGATTGGCACCGACGAAGATGGCGCCCGTCATCTGTGCATCCGGGAAGCGGGCGGTCCGCAAATCGGCGCCCGAGAAATCGGCGCCCGCCATCACGCCTTGGTACACGGTCGATTTGGTCCATATCGAGTTGCTGAAGTCGGAACAGGACAGGTCGGAACCGATGAAGTCGACAAAGTTGAATGCTGCGCCTGGGAAGCTGGACAACCGAAGATCGGTCTGCATGAACCTGACCTTAAGCGCGTTGGCGCCGCTCAAGTTGGCGCGGCGCATCTCCAGCATTTGATATTGGGGGTAGTCACCAAAACCACCCATGTATGGCAGCGGCTTGCGCCATGCAACGAATGTAGATTCCTGCAACCGCGCTCGCGTCATGTTGACGCCGACCAGCACGGTGGTGCGGATGTTGTAGGTGGGCCTGCACGGGGCATCGCCGATGACGATACCGGTCAGGTCGGCATCGGTGAAATTGGCAAAGGCGAGAAAGGAGCCTTGGTACGACGCACGGACCGAGTAAGCGTTCGCAAGGTTCGCGTTGGACAGGTCACTGCACCGGATTTCCGCGAACGCAAGGTTCGCGCGTGACAGGTCCGCGCCCGCCAGGTTGGTGCGTTCGAGCAGCGCCCGGGTGAGGTCCCGGCCCGCAAGGTTGGCATTGGCCAGGGACCGGTCGTGGCAGTAGTAAGGTGCGAGGTAGTTGGTTTGGGCCTGGTAGACCTCGCAAGGGAGAAGCGGGTCGTCCGCAGGTGTCGTCGGAGCGTCGGCAGCGTATGCCGGCGCCAGGAGGCACAACGTGACGGCCGACAGGAGGCTCGCGATGGACAATAACCGGTGCATGAACTTGACCTCCGCGGGTATCGGCCGCGACGCCGATCGGCGTTGGCCCGTGTCGCAGGCCGACCCGCCTGGCCAAAGCTGCCTCGCGTGTGTCGCGCGCCGATTCTAGCGTAACGATTGCGCAAGCGCCGGTTTCCGAATCGCCGGATGACGGGCGGCCAGCAAACGCGCTCGACCTTGCACCGCCATCCGCGCGTCGAACCGTCGTGGGTGGCCAGGGCGCTGTGGTGCCTCCAAAGAACGCGCGACCGCAGGGAGGTTTTGTGCAAGCGCTGGCGGAGAGGGCGGGATTCGAACCCGCGGTAGGGGTTAGCCTACGCACGCTTTCCAGGCGTGTGACTTAAACCGCTCATCCACCTCTCCGGTGGCGCCGATTTTACCCGATCGCCACCGGTTGTCTTGGGAGGTTCAGGCGGTGAACTCCGTGTGCTTGCCTTCGTGCTTGGGGGGCGTGTGCGTGATGGCCGCCGCTGCGATGGACATGAACTGGACGACCTTGTTGGTCGTGGGCTCCCAGGTCTCGCCGTGCTCGACGTCGATGCGCAGCAGGCCGAGCTTGGGATCTTCGGGCCCACCTGGAAACCACGCCTCGGCGATCTTGCTCCACAGCTCGCGCGCCTTCTGCGGGTCGACGCTGACGTGCCCGCGCCCGGTCATCGACGCATAGAAGCTCGCCGACGTGTCGGCGTACGTCAGCAGCACGCGGGGATCGGCGGCGATTTCGTCGGCCAACTCACCGTGACGGTCGATGAAGAACCACAGCGTGCCCTGATCCGCCTTCTGGGTCGTCAGCGGGCGCGCCCGCGGCGCCGCGTCCTTGCCGAATGTGGCGACGAAGCCGATCCGCGCGTCCTCGATCGACTTCCACGTGGCTGCGTGGTCGTCGCGTTGGGTCTGTGTCGTGCTCATGGGACCTCCCGATAGTTGAGGTCCCATCGTGCGGCAACGAGCGCACGCCGTCCGTCGGCGGACGTCGCACCGCGCTGTCGGTGGCCGCCGCTTAGAGCAGTACCGCCTGGCGGTCGGCGATCGCATCCACGACCGTAAGCGCCGTCATGTTGACGATGCGGCGCACGGTGGCGGACGGCGTCAGGATGTGCACGGGCTTGGCCACGCCCAGCAGCATGGGCCCGAGCGTGATGCCGCTCGAGCCCGCCATCTTGAGCAGGTTGAACGCGATGTTCGCGGAGTCGAGCGTCGGGCAGATCAGCAGGTTGGCCGGGCCCTTGAGCCGCGCGCCCGGGAACGTCGCGATCCGCACCGCCTCGTCCAGGGCCGCGTCCCCGTGCATCTCGCCTTCGATCTCGAGCTCCGGGTCCAACTGGTTCACGAGACCCAGCACCTGCTGCATCTTGCGCGCCGACGGGAAGTCGCTCGAGCCGAAGCTCGAATGCGACAGCAGTGCGACCTTGGGCGTGATGCCAAAGCGCCGGATCTCCTCGGCGGCGAGCAACGTGATCTCCGCCAGCTGCTCGGCCGTCGGGTCGTAGTTCACGTACGTGTCGGCGATGAACAGCGTCAGGTCGTGCAGCATCAGCGCGTTCATCGCGGCGTACGTCTTGACGCCGCGGCGCAGGCCGATCACCTGGTCGATGTACTGGCGGTGCAGCGCATGCGTGCCGAACGTGCCGCACAGCATGCCGTCAGCCTCGCCGCGATGGATCATCATCGATCCGATCAGCGTGTGCCGCCGCCGCATCTCGATCTTGGCGTATTGCTGGGACACGCCGCGCCGCGCGGTCAGCCGGTAGTACTCCGTCCAGTACTCGCGGTAGCGGTTGTCGTAATCCGGGTTGATGACCTCGAAATCGGCGCCCGGCTTGAGGCGCAGGCCGAAGCGTTCGATCCGCTGCTCGAGCACGGCGGGCCGCCCGACGAGGATGGGCCGCGCGAGCTTCTCGTCGACCACGACCTGCACGGCACGCAGCACCCGCTCGTCCTCGCCTTCCGCGTAGACGATCCGCTTGGGCGCCTTCTTGGCGGCCGCGAAGATCGGCCGCATCAGGAAGCCCGAGTGGTAGACGAACTGCATCAGCTTGTCGCGATACGCCGCGAAGTCCTCGATCGGTCGGGTGGCGACGCCGGAGTCCATCGCGGCCTTGGCGACGGCGGGCGCGATCTGCACGATGAGGCGCGGGTCGAACGGCTTGGGGATCAGGTACTCGGGGCCGAAGCGCAGGTTCTCGATCTGGTAGGCCGCGGCAACGATGTCGCTCTGCTCCGCCATCGCGAGGTCGGCGATCGCGCGCACGCACGCGAGCTTCATCGCCTCGTTGATCGTCGTGGCGCCGACGTCCAACGCGCCGCGGAAGATGAACGGGAAGCAGAGGACGTTGTTGACCTGGTTGGGGAAGTCCGAGCGGCCGGTGGCGATGATCGCGTCGGGCCGCGCTTCCTTGGCGACGTCCGGCATGATTTCCGGCGTCGGGTTGGCGAGCGCGAGCACCAGCGGCTTGGCGGCCATCGACTTCAGGTACTCGGGCTTCAGCACGCCGCCGGCGGAGAGGCCCAGGAAGATGTCGGCGCCGGGCATCAGTTCCGCGAGCGTGCGCGCCGACGTCGGCTGCGCGTAGCGCGCCTTGTTGTCGTCCATCAGCTCGGTGCGGCCCTCGTAGACGACGCCGGCGATGTCCGTGACCCAGATGTTCTTGCGCGGGATGCCGAGCGAGACCAACAGGTCGAGGCACGCGAGCGCGGCCGCGCCCGCGCCGGACGCGACGAGCTTGACGTCGTGCAGCTCCTTGCCGACGACGCGCAGGCCGTTCAGCACCGCGGCGCCCACGATGATCGCGGTGCCGTGCTGGTCGTCGTGGAAGACCGGGATCTTCATCCGCTCGCGGCACTTGCGCTCGACGTAGAAGCACTCGGGCGCCTTGATGTCCTCGAGGTTGATGCCACCGAACGTGGGCTCGAGCGCGCAGATGACGTCGACGAGCTTGTCGGGGTCCATCGCGTCGAGCTCGATGTCGAAGCAGTCGATCCCGGCGAACTTCTTGAACAGCACCGCCTTGCCTTCCATCACCGGCTTGCCGGCGAGAGGCCCGATCGAGCCGAGGCCCAGCACCGCGGTGCCGTTGGTGACGACGCCGATCAGGTTGCCGCGAGCCGTGAGCTTGAACGCTTCCGCCGGGTCGCGGACGATCTCGTCGCACGCCGCGGCGACGCCGGGCGAGTACGCGAGCGCGAGGTCACGCTGGTTGGAAAGCTGCTTCGTGGGGGCAACGGAAATCTTGCCGGGCGGCGCCGCCCGATGATATTCGAGCGACGCTGCGCGCAAGTCGTGAATGTCTGCCATGGGACGGGACGGGCACCGCGGGAAGTTGCTGCGATGATAAACGATCGCTCGGCGCGACGCTTGTTGCATTGCGGGACGCAGCGCCTGCCACCGCAGCGTCGACGCGACGCTGCGGCGCACCTGACGCGCGCGCCGTCATTGCCCCTACAATGGCGGCCAGCGCGCCATCGCCGGAGCGGCAAGACTTCGCAGGCGCGCGTCGAGCCCGGCCCCATCAATCAGGAGGAAACGCATGGACCATCTACGTCGCCGCGTCGTCGGCGCTTCGCTCGCAGCGCTGCCGCTCGCCATCGCCGGCTCGCGCGGCGCTCATGCAGCCGACGCGACCACGCTCAAGATCTCGCACCAGTTCCCGGGCGCTACCGGCGACACCGGCGATTTCCGCGACCGGCTGTGCCACCGCTTCGGGGACGAGGTCACGCGCCGCACCAACGGCGCGCTCAAGTTCCAGGTCTACCCGAACTCGTCGCTGATGAAGACGAACGCGCAGTTCGGCGCGATGCGCAAGGGTGCGCTGGACCTGTCGCTGTTCCCGGTGTCGTACGCGGGGGGCGAGGTGCCGGAGGTCAACATCGGGCTGATGCCCGCGCTGGTGCCGTCGTACGACATCGGCAGCCAGTGGAAGACCGCGGACGTCGGCAAGCTCTTCACGAAGGTGCTCAACGACAAGGGCATCGTCATCGTCTCGTGGATCTGGCAGGCGGGCGGCGTCGCCAGCCGCTCGAAGCCGCTCGTCACGCCGGCGGACGCCAAGGGCATGAAGGTGCGCGGCGGCAGCCGCGAGATGGACATGATGCTGAAGGACGCAGGCGCGGCGGTGATCTCGCTGCCGTCCAACGAGATCTACGCGGCGATGCAAACGGGGGCGATGGACGCGGCGATGACGTCGTCCACGAGCCTGATCTCGTTCCGCCTGGAGGAGCTGGCCAAGAACCTGACGACCGGCCGCGGTCGCGCGTACTGGTTCATGCTCGAGCCGCTGCTGATGTCGAAGGACGTCTTCGACAAGCTGCCCAAGGCGCAGCAGGACGCGATCATGGCCGTCGGCGCCGAGATGGAGGCATTCGCGCTGCAGGGCGCGCGTGCCGACGACCAGGCGGTGGCCAAGGTCTACGAAAAGGCCGGCGCCAAGGTGCACGACCTCGACGACGCGACGCTGAAGCAGTGGCAGGCGCTCGCGCGGCCGGCGTGGAAGGACTACGCGAGCCGCAGCGAGACCTGCGCCAAGCTCCTCGCGGGTGCCGAGAAGCTGATCAGCTGATCGTTCGCGCACGCGTCGCGGCGCGGGCCTGCGCGGGCCCGCCGCCGCACGTCGTGTTGTGCATCGAACTCAGATGGACGCACTTGCCCGCCTCCTCGCCGTCGTCAACCGCCTCGCGGTGGGCGTGGGCATGCTCGCGCTGCTTGCAGCCGCGCTGGTACTGACGTCGAGCGTCGTCACGCGTTACCTGTTCCACATGGCCACCGACTGGCAGGACGAGATCGCGGTGTTCTGCCTGACCGGCGCCACGTTCCTGTGTGGCGCGTGGGTTCAGTCGCAACGCGGGCACGTCGGCATCGACGCGATCGCCGGCTACCTGTCGCCGCGCGTCAACGCGTGGCGCCGGCGCGTCGTCGACGTGCTGACGTTCGTGTTCTGCGCGTTCTTCGCCTGGAAGTCGTGGGCGCTGTGGCACGAGGCATTCCGCGACGGCGCCACCACCGGCTCGACGTTCGCCCCGCCGCTTGCCATACCGTATGGCCTGATGGCGGCAGGCATGACGTTGCTCGCGCTGCAGGTGCTGCTGCAGATCGTCACCCGCGGCGGGGAGCGACCGCGATGAGCGTGCTGGCGATCGGCGTGCTGTTCCTCGTCGCGACGCTGGTCGTGATGTTCTCCGGCATGCCGATCGCGTTCGCGCTCGGCTTCGTCGCGCTGACGTTCATGGCGCTGTTCATGCCGGCCGCGTCGCTCGACACCGTGACGCAGAACGTCTACGAGGAGATGGCGAGCATCACGCTGCTGTCGATTCCGTTGTTCATCCTGAAGGGTGCCGCGATCGGCCGCTCGAACGCCGGCCGCGATCTCTACCTCGCGATGCACGCGTGGATGCAGCGCATTCCCGGCGGCCTTGGCATCGCCAACGTGTTCACGTGCGCGCTGTTCGCGGCCATGGCGGGCTCGAGCCCGGCCACGTGCTCGGCGATCGGCAGCGCCGGCATTCCGGAGATGCGCAAGCGCGGCTACTCGCCCGGCTTCGCCGCAGGCATCATCGCGGCCGGCGGCACGCTGGGGATCCTGCTGCCGCCGTCGATCACGATGATCCTGTACTCGGTGGCAGCCGAGGTCTCCCTCGGCCGGCTGTTCCTCGCCGGCATCGGTCCCGGCCTGCTGCTGGTCGCGCTGTTCGCCGGCTATGCGGCGTGGCAGTACCGGCGCGAGCACCACGCTGCGCTCGCCGCCTACGCGGCCGGCGGCGCACGCAGTGCGCACGTCGATGCGCGCGACTATTCGTTGCGCGAGAGGGTCGCGCTGCTGCCGCGCGTGCTGCCGTTCGTCGTGCTGCTGATCGGCGTCATGGTCGCGCTGTATGGCGGCTATGCGACGCCGTCCGAGACGGCCGGCCTGGGCGCCGTGCTCGCGCTGCTGCTGATCGCCGCCGTGTACGGCGTGTGGCGGCCGCGCGACGTGAAGCCGATCCTCGCGGGAACGCTGCGCGAGTCGACGATGCTGATGTTCATCATCGGCATGTCGCTGTTCTTCTCGTACGTGATGAGCTACCTGCGCATCTCGCAGTCCGCCGCGGAGTACATCGTCGCGCTGCACCTCGCGCCCTGGCTGCTGCTCGTCGCGATCCTCGCGTTCGTCATCGTGCTCGGCTTCTTCCTGCCGCCGGTGTCGATCATCCTGATGACCGCACCGATCGTGCTGCCACCGCTCAAGGCGGCAGGCTTCGACCTCATCTGGTTCGGCGTGCTGATGACGGTGGTGATGGAGATGGGGCTCATCCATCCGCCGGTGGGCCTCAACCTGTTCGTCATCCGCAACATCGCGCCCGACATTCCGCTGCGCGCGGTCGTGCTGGGCGTCCTCCCGTTCGTGGCGCTGATGTTCGTCGCCGTGGCGCTGATCATGGTGTTCCCGGCCATCGCGACGGCCTTGCCCGACTACGTGTTCCGCCGCTGACGCCACGGCAGCCCCGGTCCCGGCCGCTATAATGCGAGCCGCGCTTCACCCTCTCGCCGCCGCATGTCCTCCCCGCTGCTGTTCTGGATCTCCGCCACGGCGATCATCATCGTCACGCTCGGCGTGCTCGTCGTCGCGCTGTTGCGCCGACGTCCCGGCACGGCGCCAGCGGCCGGCACTGCGTCGGTCGCGCTGTTCCGCGACCAGAAGCGCCAGCTCGAGGCGGAGCGCGCGGCGGGCGAGCTCGACGCCGGCGAGTACGCGCGCGAAGTCGACGAGCTCGCGCACAGGCTCGGTGCGGAGATCGACGCGCCGGCCGCGACGCCGGCCGCGGCGCGCGAATCGCGCGCTCCGTTCTACGTCGCGCTGCTGCTCGTCGCGCTGATCCCCCTGTCCGCGGCCCTCATGTACCTCGCGCTCGGCCGGCCCGCGGCGATGGTCGCCACGCAGGCACCGCCGGCGACCGGCCAGGTGACGCAGGCCCAGGTCGAGGCCATGGTCGCGACACTCGCGCAGCGGATGAAGGACAACCCGGCTGATCCCAAGGGCTGGAGGATCCTCGCGCGCTCCTACGCAGGCCTCGGCCGTTTCGACGACGCCGCACGTGCGTACGCGGAAGCCGCGCAGCGCGGCCCGGACGACGCGGATGTGTACGCCGACTGGGCGGAGGCGCTCGCGATGACGCAGGGCCAGTCGCTCGCCGGCAAGCCGGCCGAGCTATTGGACAAGGCACTCGCGATCGACCCCAGGAATCGGAAGGCGCTCGCGCTCGCAGGCAGCGCGGCGCTCGAGCGGCGCGATCCGCAAGCGGCACTCCGCTACTGGCGCGCACTGGCCCAGGAGCTCCCGCCGGGCACCGACGACGCCAAGGACGTGGCCGCAGCCATCGCCGAGCTCGAGCACACGACCGGCACGCCGCCCGCCACCCCTGCCACGGCGCCGAACGCGGCGACGAACGCGGCGCCCGCATCGCCGCCGCAAGCCGCAAGCACGGCGCGGCTGACAGGCCGCGTCGAGCTCGCGCCGTCGCTCGCGAGCCGCGTGCATCCGGACGACGTCGTGTTCGTATTTGCACGCGCAGTCAACGGACCGCGGATGCCGCTTGCGGTGCTGCGCTTCGCGGCACGCGAGTTGCCGCGCGCGTTCACGCTCGACGACAGCCTCGCGATGGCGCCCGGCATGACGCTCTCCGCGTTCCCGTCGGTCGTGCTCGAGGCGCGCGTCGCGAAGGGCGGCATCGCGACGCCGGCGAGCGGCGATCTCGTCGGCCAGATCGGTCCTTTGTCCTCGTCCAGCGCGAATATTCGCCTCGTGATCGACCACGTTTTGCCCTGAACTCGCATGCTATGATCGCCGCGCCTGTGACCAGGGAGCATGGGGCGACGATGCAGCGTTCGATCCGCCGGCATTTCCTCGCAATCGCGTTCGCCGGACCGCTCGCCGCCACCGCGGCGTCCGGTGCGCCGGTCGACGACGTGCGAGCACTTGTCGAAAGCAACCAGTCCGCCGCCGCATGGGCGGCGTGCGCGGCCATCGACCGCACGCAGGTTCCCGCCGCCGACCTCTGGTGCGGCATCGCTGCCGTCGACACGGGGCACACCGGCGAAGGCGTGCTCGCGCTGGAGCGCTACACGCTGCTCAACCCGACGAACACGCGTGCGCACCTGGAACTCGCGCGCGCCTATTTCTATTCGGGCGACGACGTGCGCGCCCGCACCGAGTTCGAACAGGTCGCGGCGACGCATCCGCCGCCGGCCGTGATGGCCGGCATCGAGCGCTACCTGGACGCGCTGTCCGCGCGCGAGGCGCAGTACCTCGCCAAGCTCACGGGTTTCGTCGAGTTCGGCGGTGGCTACGACAGCAATGCCAACGCGGGCGTGACGCAGGCCAACATCTGGTTGCCGGTCCTCGGCGCGGTGACGGTGGCGGACTTCGGCGTGCACCAGGGCAGCGCATTCGGTGCCCTCGCGGCCGCCATCCAGTACAACAAGCCGGTTGCGCCGGGCTGGGCGGTGTACGGGGGCGCGACGGGCTCCGGCACGTTCTATACGGACGCCAGCGAGTTCAACCTCGCGCAGCTGGGTGCCAATCTCGGCGCGAGCTATCACGCCAACGCGGAAAGCTTCGCGCTGACGTACGCGTATGGCCAGATCCTGCTCGACAGTGACAAGTACCGCTGGACCAACGGCCTCGCGTTCGAATGGCGCCACCAGCTGTCGCCGACGGCCACGATCAGCGTCATCCCGCAGATCGCGCGCATCGAGTACAGCGGCGCCAACGAGGCGCAGAACGCCGACTTCTGGGCCGTTTCCGTCGGTGGCCGTTACGGCTGGCTGACCCGGTGGCAGCCGGTGCTGAATGCGTCGGTATCCGTGGGGCGCCAGCGCGACACGGAAGGCTTCGACTACCTCGGCCGCGACGTCTACGGCGCCAACGCCGACGTCACGGTGTCGCCGGACCCGCTGTGGGCGTTCAACTTCGGCCTCGCATACCTGCGCAGCGACTTCAACGGCGCGCTGCCGATCGTCGACGTCACGCGGCGCGACAACAACCTGAACGCGACACTCGGCGCGCTGTACCTGTTCCATCGCCACTGGAGCGCCAAGCTCGAATACCAGTACCAGCGCAATGACTCGAACCTCGCGCTGTACGACTACACCCGCAACGTCGTCGCGCTGAAGGTGCGCTACGAGTTCAACTGACGGCGAGGCCACAACGTGAACGCCCTGCTCCCCTTGCGGCATGCGCGTGCGATGCGCACAGCGGTCGCCGCGATGCTGATGCTGTGCGCGGCGGCCGTGCAGGCCCAGGCCGGGCGTGTCGTGCTCGCGGTCGGCGACGTCACCGCGGTGCGCGGCGCGGATCGCATCCGGCTCGCGGCCGGGGCCACCGTCGCGAGCGGCGACGCGGTCGTCACCGGTGCCAACAGCCACGCGCAAATCCGCTTCGCCGACGACGCGCTCGTCGCGTTGAAGCCCGACACCGAATTCCGCATCGAGCAGTTCGTCTACAACGGTCACCCGGACGGCAACGAGCGCGCGGTATTCCGGCTCGTGCGCGGCGGGTTCCGCACCGTGTCCGGCCAGATCGGCAAGGTCGATCACGACCGTTACTCGGTGCTGACGACGCAGGCGACCATCGGCATCCGCGGCACGCACTACGTGCTGCAGGAATGCGCCGACGGCCAGTGTCGCGAGGCGCCCGATTCGCCGCCGGCGCCGCCCGGGCTGTATGGCGGGGTGCTGGAAGGCGCGGTCGGCGTCGATACCCCGTTCGGCAACGACGTGTTCGGCATCCGCGAGTATTTCTTCGTGCCCGACGGCCATGCGCCGGAGCGACTGCTCGGTCCGCGCACGTTCCTCGCCGACGCGCTGCACACGACGACGCAGGTCGCGTCCACGGCGCCGGTCGACCTCGAGTTCTCGAAGGTCCCTGCATTCCCGCTCGCGTTCGCGCAGCCCAGCCCGCCGTTCACGTACCAGGCGACCGAGGACCTGAACTTCGGCTCGCCGATCGGCGGCAGCGTCGCCTGGGTCGTCGGCTCCGACCGCTACACGCTGGAATTGGGCACGGCCGCCGCTGGCACGTCGCCGCTCCTGCTCGACGGTGCGGGCGGCATGGTCGGCTTCACGTCGCCGACGCTCAATGCGTCGCTCGGCAGCGCCACGCTGGCGGATACGGGCTCGGCCCCGGACGCGGGCTCGCTCAACTGGGGACGGTGGGAAGGCCCCGGCTCGACGATCGCGCAGACGCTTCCCGACGGCATCGTCGTCACCAACAACGGCGGCAACCTGCACTACATCTACGGCCAGGCCGCCACGAACATCCCGTCGGCCGGCGTCGTATCGTTCAGCCCCGTCGGCGGCACGCGGCCGACGGACTCGGGGACCGGCGCTACTGGCACGCTGCTGTCGGGCGGCCTCGTGACCATCGACTTCGGCGCGGCCAACCTTTCGCTGACGGGCCTGACCGTCGGGTTCACGGGCGCGACTTATACGATGAGCGGCAGCACGTCGCTCGTCGGCCCGCTGTTTTCGACGTCCGGCCTCGGCGCCACGACGAGCTGCACCGGGGCCAACTGCCAGTCGGTGATCGCGGGCAATTTCTCCGGCTTCCTGACCGGGCCCGGCGTCACCGGCGTCGGCCTCGACTATTACTTCAACACGCGCATCGGGGGCGTGATCGAAGGCGTGGTCGGCTATGGACGATGCTCGTCGCCGAAGTGTTCGTGATTTGGTGAGGTTGGACTGCCTTGCGGCGGAGTGCGCCCTGGCGCGCTTCGCACTCCGGTAATGGCCACAGGCCATTACCCCTCGTGAGGCGCGCGCCGGGCCGTACTCCGCCGCAAGGCGCAACGCACGACATCCCGGGCACTGCGTTGCCCTTCCTCTGATGACCCGCGACTCCGATCTCTCGATCCGGCGTGCAACGCAGGACGACGCCCTTCGCCTGCACGCCGTCGCGACGCAGGTGTTCCTCGAAACCTACGCGACAGAAGGCGTCACGGATGCGCTTGCGCGAGAGGCGGAAGACGCCTTTTCCTTGCGCGCGTTCTCGGCATTGATCGCACAACCGCGCTACGTCGCGTTGCTCGCGGAGCGTCAGGGCCATCTGGTGGCATTCGCCGATCTCGAGCGCGACGCTGCGCACACGCTTGTGCCGGAACGCCCCGCCACGGAGTTGCGGCGCCTGTATGTGCAATCGCCTTTCCTGCGTCAACGCATCGGGAGCCGCCTGATTGCAGCTGCGGAGCTTCTGGCCCGCGAGGACGGCGCGCGAGTGCTGTGGCTGACTGCATGGTCCGGCAACGACCGGGCGCGCAGCTTCTACGCGGCGCGTGGTTATGCCGACCGCGGCATCACGCACTACGAATTCGGCGGCCAGTGCTACGAAAACCGCGTCCTGGTCTACAGCTTGCAGCTCGACCCATAGGAGCGCGGCCAGCCATCCGTCGGGGTTGGGCGTGGCGTGCGCCTCAGAAGGGTAACAGCCAACGGCTGTTACCGGAGTGCGAAGCACGCCACGCCCAACCCCGACGGATGGCTCGCAACCCTCATTTGAACGTAGACGTCGCCCCGTCCCAGTCCACCGGGGGCGGTGAACGCATGAAGCCCTCGCAGCGCTCGCGATAGACGGTGTAGAGCGTCGTCGACACGTCCTCGCCTTCCAGCGCCGCGAATGCATCGGCCGCGGCTCCGAACTGGCGCGCACGATAGAGCGCGAGCGCCGCGTTCCAGCGGTCGAGCCGCGCCTGCTGGCTCGGGGCGATGGTCACGCCAAGCGGTTCCCAGATCGTCACCGGCGCCGCGCGGTTCTGCACGCGGACGCGGTCGATCTCGCGCCAGACGAAATCCGGCGCGGCTTCGCGCGTCGCCTCGCCGCAGATGATGACGACGCCATAGAGCTTCGTGAGGTTCTCGACGCGCGACGCGAGGTTCACCGCATCGCCCAGCACCGTGTATGCGCGGCGGAAACGCGATCCCATGTCGCCGACGTTCATCGTGCCGGTGTTGATGCCGATGCCGATCGACAGCTCGGGCCAGCCGCGCGACTCGAACACGGGGCCGAGCTTGGGCATCGTGTCGCGCATCGCCAGCGCCGCGTGGACGGCGTCGCGCGCGTGCGTGCGACTTGGCACTGGCGCGCCCCAGAACGCCATGATCGCGTCGCCGATGTATTTGTCGATCGTCCCGCGCGTGCCGTGGATCGCTTCCGTCATTGCGGTCAGGTAGGCGTTCATCATGGCCGAGAGGTCGCGCGGCGACAGCCGCTCGGACACGGCGGTGAACTGCCGCACGTCCGAGAACATGACGGTGAGCTCGCGCGCCTCGCCCTCGAGCGAAAACGCGCGACCGCTCTCGCGCATCTCCGCCACGCGCTCGGGCGGCACGTACTCGCCGAACTGGTCGGACAGGTGCCGCGTCTCGACCACCTGTCGCACGAAGCCGGTCAGCAGGTTGTACACGAGCAGCACGGCGAGCATCACCAGCGTCGCGGCGATCGGCACGACGGCGCGCTGCGCGATCCAGAAATAGAGGTTCAGCCCGACGACGGCCGCCGCCACGCCGGCAATGCCCACCAGCATGACGACCGGGCGCCGCCAGGAAATGCCGAACACGACGACGAGCCCCGCGACCACCATGACCAGCGCATCGAGCTCGTGCGCCCCTCGCGGCACCGAGCGCAGGTCGTCGTTGAGCATGCCGGACAGCAGGTTGGCGTGGATCTCCACGCCCGGAAAGTCCGGCGCGAGCGGCGTCGAGCGCAGGTCCTGCAAGCCCTTGGCGCTGGTGCCGAAGATGGCCACCGCGCCTTCGAGGCCCGTCACGCTCGGGTCTCCCGCCAGCACGGACGCCGCAGATACGTAATGGAACGTGCGCTCCGGGCCGCGGTAGGGCACCAGCACGGTGCCGTCGGCGGCCGTCGGCACCAGCAGCCCGCCCAGGTCGAGGCCGTCGAGGTCGCCGTTGCTGTCGAAGTGCGGCGTGATCGCCTTGGACTCGAGTACGGTGGCCGCAAGCGCCAGCGACAGCGCCGGGAAGAAACCGTCGCCATAGCGCTTCACCATTGGCACGCGACGGATGAGGTTGTCGGCATCGAACGTCGGGTCGAAGTGCCCCGACATGGTGGCGGCCGCAGCGAGCAGCGGCAGGTTCGCCGTGTACCCGGCCTCGGCGCTGATCGGGATCACGTGGCCGCCCAGGTCGCGCGTCGTGAACGCGGGCGCCGGCAGCGCGTTCACCCGCTGGTCGGTGGCGTTGAAGCCGAGCGCGAGCACCGTGAGCCGCCCCGTCAGCGCGCGCGCGAACTGCTGGTCGTAGTCCAGCAGCGGACGCAGTGCGCGCCAGCGCTCGGCAAAGCGCGGCGCGTCGGCGAACGTCGACTTGGCCAGCTGGTCGACGACGGTCGAGCCGCTCGACGTGTCGGGCTCGGCGAACACGACGTCGAAGCCTATGGCGCGGACGTGATAGCGGTCGAACAACTCGGTGACGAGGTGCGCCATCTTGTCGCGCGACCACGGCCAGCGGCCTTCCCGCGCGAGGCTCGCCTCGTCGACGTCGACGATCACGACCTGGGGATCGCCGGTGTTCGGCCGCGTCAGCGCGAGTCGAGCGTCATACGCGATGGCCTCGAGCTTGGGCACCAAGGGCAGGTTGAACCGCGGCGCCAGCGCGGGAACCGCGAACAGCGCGATGATCGCGCCGCCGACGAGCGCGCGCGGCGCATGCGCCAGCCGGCGCAGCAGCTTGGACGGCAGTCCCAAGCTGCGCGCGGGCTAGCGGCGCCGCGCGTGGGCGGCGCCGCGGGCCGCGACGAAGCCCAGCAGCAGCGCAAGCGCGGCAAGCGCCCAGGTGCCGAGCGCGGGCACTGGCACCGCCTGCGGATCCACCGGACCCAGCTGCACGCGGATCACCTGCGGGCGCGCCGTCGTCGGTGCATAGGCGCCGTCACCGAGATAAGTTGCGGTGAGCACCACGTCGCCCGCGGTTGCCGGCGTGCGGACGGCAAACTGCGCGACGCCGTCGGCCACGGCCACCGTGCCGATGACCGTGCCGTTGGCCCGCAACATGACGTTGCCGCGCGGAGCCTGCGCCGACGACGGCGGCGGCTGCACCTGGACGAGCGCGGTGACATCGCTGCCAGCCGTCGCAACGGCAGGCGCGCGCAGCGTCACCGCGGGCGTGCCGAGCAGCGCACCCTTGATCACGAACAGGTCCACCGGCCCCGCGTTGACCGTCACGTAGCGCGTGTCGCCCGCGTAGGTGCCGCAGACCTGGTAGTTGTCGATGTCGAGGTTGGCGAAGCTGAGCTGTACGGTACCGTTACCGGCCAGCGTCGCCGACTGCGTGTTCGTCGCCACAGGATTGCTGCCGGCCACGAACGGGCAGCGCTCCCACGAGTGCGCGAGCCACACCTGTACCTGTCCGGAGGGCGTGGTGCCGCCGCTGACGAGCGTGGCCGTGATGACGACGGGTTGCCCGCTGACGGCCGGATTGGGCGCGACGTCGAACAGGAACGTCGGCGTGCCCTTGTCGATCGCGACCGTGTAGGCGTGCACCGCCGTGGTAGCGGCAGCGTCCGTCGCCTGCACCGTGAACGTGAACGTCCCCGCCGCGCTGGGCACGCCGTACAAGTTGCCGCTCGGCGAGAGTGACAGCCCCGGGGGCAGCGTGCCCCCCACGACGACGAACGTGTACGGAGGCTTGCCGCCGGCGGCGACGATCGGGGTGTTGACCGACGATCCACCCGTGATCGGCGGCAGCGTGTCGGTCGTGATGACAAGCGGCGCGGTCGTGATGACGATCGTGTAGCGCTGGACGTCGTCGGGCCGGATGCCATTCGACGCGGTAATCGTGCCCGGGTAGGACCCGGCCGTTGTCGGCATGCCGGAAATCGTCCGCGACACTGGGTTGAACGATAGCCCTGGGGGCAGGCCCGTCACCGCAAGCGTGATCGGCGCGTTGCCGGTCACGGTGATCTTGTGCGAATAGGGCGTCGCCACCTTGCCGCCCGGCGGCACCGGGCTCGTGATCTTGGGCGCCGCGGCGAGGACGGTCAGCGTCGCCGACGTGCCCGGGAAGTATTCGGTACCCTCGCCGGTGATGTAGAGCTGCCCCGTCGAATTCGTGAACGTGTGCGTCGTCGCCGCCGTCGCCGTGACCGGGACGTCGATCTCGCAGCTCGCCGACGTCTGCGTCTCCGAGTCGAAGCTGAGGAAGCCGCCCTCGAGCTCCACCGACGTCGGCGTCACCGTCAGCGTGCCGTCGTTGCAGGCGGTGGAAGTGCCCGGAGCCGTCGCGGTCATGCCCGCCGGCAAGTTGTCGAGGAAGCCGATGTTGTACAGGTAGCTATCGGTGGACGTCAGCACGATCTTCAGCATCGACGACCCGCCCGGCAGGATGCTGCTGGGCGTGAACGACATCGTGGCCGACAGGATGGGCGGCAGGATCGTGATCGTGATGTCGGCGTCGGCGCTGCCGTACGCGTTCGCGGCGTGCAGGTGTACCGGGTACACACCCAGCTTCGTCGGCGTGCCCTCGATCGTCTGGCTGTCCGTCACCGCGAGGCCCGGCGGCAAGCCGGTGGCCGTGAGCGTGATCGGCTGCGTCCCGGTGACGTACGGGTAGTAATAGAAGTACGACGCGATGTGCCCCGTGTCGTCGTAGGCGTACTGGAACGCGGGCGGTTGCACGCCGTTGAACTGGTAGGCCTGCGATCCGCCGTTGCCATAGATCAGCGGCCGCGCGAACTGCGTGTAGTTGACGTCGCCGAGCGGCACCGAGTACAGCGTCGTCGACGCCGGCAACGCGGTCGCGTACGCATAGACGTAGCAGGTCTGGTCCTGCAGCACGCTGCCGCCGGTGAGCGTGAACGACGTCGAATTCGACGACACGGTGCCGCCGCATTGCGACGCCGTCGGGGCCTCGTACATCGTCATGCCGGATGGCAGGTTCACCGTGAAGCCGATCGCCGTCGTGTCGGCGCTGCCGGCGGACAGCCGCACGATCATCCCGGCGCGGTCGCCGGCGTTGTAGACAGGGGGGTCGCCGAAATAGTCGGCGGTGATGCCGGCGCTGAAGCCCGTCTGCGCCATTGCGGTGCCCGGCGCGAGGCCGATGCCGGCGAGAACGGCGAGAAACGCTGCGACAAGCAGCCGGTTACCCGCACGCGACAGCGCGGACGAGAAGGACCACTGCGGACGAACCTGACGCATCGACTTCCCCCTGGCGGCCGCCCGGTGCGCGGCGCCGGTAATGATAATCCGGCCGTCCATGCAGAGGGGGCGAAAATTCACGCCCTGCCGCTCGACGCCCGTGCAATTCGACGGGACGCCTGACCCACGGCGGTAGAATGCGGCGACCCGTCCCGCTGCCGCCTGCCGCCCCACGTTGTCGTCCACCCTTGCCCTCGAAGCGCGGGATCTTGCCGCACGCCGCGGCAGCATGCCGCTGTGGCGCGACGTTTCGTTCGCCGTGCCGTGGGGCTCGGCGCTGCTCGTCCGCGGCGCGAACGGCACCGGCAAGACAACGCTGCTGCGGATCGTCGCCGGGCTCACGCATGCCGACGCGGGCGTGCTCTGCTGGCGCGGCGCGCCGTGCGCGCCGTTCGCGCCGCCGTTGCGCGACGACCTGCTGTTCGTCGGGCACGCACCGGCGTTGTCCGACGAGCTCACCGCGGCGGAAAACCTTGCCGCGCTTGCGAGCCTCGGGGGCGACGACGCCTCGGCGGCCGCAGTCCGCTCGGCACTGGACCTGCTCGACATCGGTCGCGCGGCCGGTGTGCTCGCGCGCGCGCTGTCGGCGGGCCAGCGCCGGCGCGTGCTGCTCGCGCGGCTCGCGCTGTCGGCGCGCCGGCTGTGGGTATTGGACGAGCCGACGACATCGCTCGACGACGGGGCAGTCGCCTGGTTCGAGGCCACGCTGGCGGCACATCTCGCGCGCGGTGGCGTTGCCGTGGTCGCGACGCACTTGCCGCTGCGGATGGACGCGGCGCGACGCATGGAGCTGGTGCTGTGACGGAACCCGCCACCGCCCGTGGCCTGCCCGCAGGCGCCGACACCGTATCGGTCCTGGCGGCGCTCCGGTGGGGACTCGCGCGCGACCTCGCGATCGCCTTCCGCTCGCGCAACGAACTGGTGGTCCAGCTCGTGTTCTTCGTGCTCGTTGCGAGCCTCTTCCCGCTCACGCTGGCGCCAGAGCCGGGAACGCTCGCGATGCTGGGTCCCGGCGTGTTGTGGGTCGCGGCGCTGCTGTCCTCGTTGCTGGCACTGCCGCGGCTGTTCGGTCGCGATTTCGACGACGGGACGCTGGCCCAGGTCGCGCTGTCGCCGCGGCCGCTGCCGGCCCTCGTGTCCGGTAAAATGCTGGCTCACTGGCTCGTGACGGGCCTGCCGGTCGTCGTACTGGCGCCGGTACTCGGCGCGGCCTATCGGCTGGACGCCGCCGCGGGCGCCCTGCTGGCGGCCAGCCTGGCGCTCGGCACGCCGATCCTGTCGCTGCTGGGCGGGATCGTCGGGGCGCTGACACTGGGCGCGCGGGGTGGCAGCGGCCTCGCGGCGTTGCTCGCATTGCCGCTGTACGTGCCGGTGCTGATCTTCGGCAGCGGCGCCGTGGCGGCGCAGGCGGCGGGATTGTCCGCGAGCCCGCACCTGTCGCTGCTGGCGGCGGGACTGCTGCTGGCGGGCATGGCCGCACCGTTCGCGGCGGCCGCTGCGATTCGGATCGCGCTGGATTGAGCAATGGGCATCAACTGGTTCCGCTACGCATCCCCCGTTTCGTTCCTGCCGCTTGCGCGCGCACTCGCGCCGTGGTTCCTCGCGACGGCCGCGGTCCTCGGCGGGATCGGGCTGTGGCTCGGCTTCGGCGTGGCGCCCACCGACGCGACGCAGGGCGACGCCTACCGGATCATCTTCATCCACGTGCCTGCCGCGTGGATGGCGATGTTCATCTACGTCGTAATGGCCGGCTGGAGCGCCCTGGCGCTCGGCTACAACACGCGGCTGTCGGCGATGATGGCGCAGGCGCTCGCGCCCACCGGCGCGCTGATGGCCGCGCTGGCGCTGTGGACCGGCGCGTTCTGGGGCCGTCCGACGTGGGGCACGTACTGGGCGTGGGACGCGCGGATGTCGTCCACGCTGATCCTCCTGTTCCTGTACGTCGGCGTCATCGCGCTGCGCGGTGCGTTCGACGACGCGCGGCGTGCCGACCGCGCGTGCGCGCTGCTGACGCTCGTCGGCGTCGTCAACGTTCCGATCATCTATTTCTCGGTCCGCTGGTGGAACACGCTGCACCAGGGCTCGTCGATCAGCCTCACCGCCGCGCCGACGATGGCGGCGATCATGGTCACGGCGATGCTGGTGATGACGTTCGCGCTGTGGGCGTATTGCATCGGCGTCGTGCTGTGGCGCGTGCAGGCGATCGTCGCCGAGCGCGAGGAAGGCGCGCCGTGGCTCGCGCGCACGGCGGTGGCCCGCTGATGGAAAAGTACGCGTTCTATCTCGTCGGCGCGTACGGCGCGTTCGCGCTGGCGCTCGTCGTCGAGCTCGTCGCGACGCGGGCACGCTTGCGCCGCGCCCGCGCGCGCGCCGCCGGGGAGTCCGCATGACGCCGCGCCACCGCCGCTTTGCGCTGATCGGCGCCGGGCTTTGCGTGCTCGCCGTCGTCGCCGCGCTCGTGCTGAATGCGTTCCAGTCGAACCTCGTGTTCTTCTTCTCGCCGTCGCAGGTGGTGGCGCACGAGGCGCCGCAAGGCAAGCCGTTCCGCATCGGCGGCATGGTCGTCGACCACTCGCTCACGCGCGACCCGGCCACGCTGACGGTGCGCTTCATCGTCACCGACACCGTGCACACGATCCCGGTCGTCTATACGGGCCTGCTGCCGGACCTGTTCAAGGAAGGCAAGGGTGTCGTCGCGCAAGGCAGCCTCCAGCCCGACGGCACGTTCCGCGCCACCGAGGTTCTCGCGAAGCACGACGAGAACTACATGCCGCCCGAAGCCGCCGCCGCGATGAAGGCCGCGCGCGAAGGCATGAACGACAAGACGTTCGAGAAGCCGCAGCCATGATCCCTGAAATCGGCCATTTCGCGCTGATCGTCGCCCTCCTCGTCGCGCTCGTGCTGGGCACGATCCCGCTGGTCGGCGCCGCGCGGCGCGACGAAGCGCTGATGGGCCTCGCGCGGCCGGCCGCCGTGCTGCTGTTCGTGCTCGTCGCGCTCGCGTTCGGATGCCTTGCGACGTCGTTCGTCACCAGCGACTTCTCCGTGCGCAACGTCGCCGAGCACTCGTACTCGACGCTGCCCACGCACTACAAGTTCGCGGCGACCTGGGGCTCGCATGAAGGCTCGCTGCTGCTGTGGACGCTGATGCTGGCGGGCTGGGCCTGCGCGGTGGCGCTGCGCAGCCGCAACCTGCCGCAAGTCCTTGCCGCGCGTGTGCTGTCCGTCATGGGGCTCGTCGCGATCGGCTTCCTGCTGTTCATGCTGCTGACCTCCAACCCGTTCGAGCGGCTGCTGCCGGCGCCGCCGGAAGGCGCGGACCTGAACCCGCTGCTGCAGGACCCCGGCATGGTGATCCACCCGCCGATGCTGTACATGGGCTACGTCGGGTTCTCGGTGGCATTCGCGTTCGCGATCGCCGCGCTGATCGGCGGCCGCCTCGACGCGAGCTGGGCACGCTGGTCGCGGCCGTGGACCACGGTCGCGTGGAGCTTCCTGTCGATTGGCATCGCGCTCGGCAGTGCGTGGGCCTATTACGAGCTCGGCTGGGGCGGCTGGTGGTTCTGGGACCCGGTCGAGAACGCGTCGTTCATGCCCTGGCTCACCGGCACGGCGCTGATCCATTCGCTCGCGGTCACCGAAAAGCGCGGCACGTTCCGCAGCTGGACCGTGTTGCTCGCGATCGTCGCGTTCTCGCTGTCGCTGCTCGGCACGTTCCTCGTGCGCTCCGGCGTGCTGACGTCGGTGCACGCGTTCGCCACGGACCCCGCGCGCGGCGTGTTCGTGCTGCTGTTCCTCGTGATCGTCGTCGGCGGCTCGCTTGCGCTGTTCGCGTGGCGCGCCGGCGCGGTCGGCGGCGGCGCCGGGTTCGCGCCCGTGTCGCGCGAAGGCATGCTGCTCGCCAACAACATCCTGCTCGTCGTCGCGATGGCGAGCGTGCTGCTGGGCACGCTGTATCCGCTGATCGTCGATGCGCTCAACCTCGGCAAGATCTCCGTCGGCCCGCCTTACTTCAACGCGGTGTTCTATCCACTGATGGCGCCGCTCGTGTTCCTGATGGGCATCGGCCCGCTGGCCGCGTGGCGGCAGGCGTCGTTGCCGTCGCTGTGGACGCGGCTGCGCTGGGCGCTCGCGACGGCGGTCGTCGTCGCGGTGCTGCTGCCCTTCCTGCTCGGCCGCTGGTCGTTGGCGATCGTTTCCGGGCTGTTCCTGGCACTGTGGGTCGTCACGGCCACCGTCGCGCTCGTCTGGCAGCGGCTCGCGACGTCGCCGCGCCCGTCGCTCGCGGGCAAGCTCGCGGCCAATTCCGCGGCCTGGTACGGCATGGTGATCGCGCATCTTGGCATCGCGGTGTTCATCGTCGGCGTCACGCTCGTCATGGCGTACCAGGTCGAGCGCGACGTGCGGATGGACGTCGGGCAGGCGGTGTCCGTCGGCCCCTACACGTTCACGTTCCAGGGCGTGGCGCCCGCGCCGGGGCCCAACTACAAGGCGCTGGTCGGCACGGTCGAGGTCAAGCGCGACGATGCACTGGTACGCACGCTGCACCCGCAAAAGCGCATCTACGACGCTTCCGGGCAGGCGATGACGGAAGCGGCCATCGCGACGCGGCTGGTCGGCGACATCTACGTGTCGCTTGGCGAACCCGTCGCGCAAGACGGTCGCACCGACGGCGCCTGGGGCGTGCGCATCTACATCAAGCCCTTCGTCGACTGGATCTGGGGCGGCGCGTTCATGATGGCGCTGGGCGGGTTCATCGCGGTCATGGACCGGCGCTACCGTATCGCCGTCAACGCGCGCGCTTCGGCGCGTGCTGCCGTCACGGCGGCGGCCTGACCGATGGCCCGGTCACGCACGTCGCGCACGTTGCTGTGGGCCGTGCCGTTCGTGCTGTTCGTCGTGCTCGCCGGCTTCCTGTTCACCGGGCTCTTCCGTGATCCGCGCGAAGTGCCGTCGCCGCTGATCGACAAGCCGGCGCCCGCGTTCACGCTCCCGAAGCTCGGCGCCAGCGACACGCTGTCGGCGGCCGACCTGCGCGGCAAGGTCTGGCTGCTGAACGTGTGGGCATCGTGGTGCGTTTCCTGCCGCTACGAGCACCCGCTGCTGGTCGAGCTCGCGAAGGCCAACGTCGTGCCGATCGTGGGCCTCAACTACAAGGACAAGAACGACCTCGCGCTCGCGTGGCTCGCCGAGCGCGGCGATCCGTACTGGACGTCGATCGTCGACGCCGACGGCCGCGTCGGCATCGACTGGGGCGTCTACGGCGTGCCGGAGACGTTCGTCGTCGACAAGGCTGGTGTCATCCGCTACAAGCAGATCGGCCCGCTGACGGCGGACGTGATCGAGAAGACGATCGTGCCGCTCGTCCGGCAGCTGGAGAAATCGTGAACCGGCTCTGCGTCGCGTGCGCGCTGCTCGCATTGGCCTGGGTTACATCCGCGTGGGCACAGGCGCCCGTGCCCGTGGACGACGCGCTGCGTGCGCGGCTTGCGCACCTCGAGACGGAACTGCGCTGCCTCGTCTGCCAGAACCAGACGCTCGCCGATTCGAACGCACCGCTCGCCGAGGACCTGCGGCGCGAAGTCCGCGAGCTCGCGAGCGCGGGCAAGAGCGACGACCAGATCCGCGACTACCTGGTCGCGCGTTACGGCGAATTCGTCCTGTACAAGCCGCGCGTGCGGCCGCTGACGTGGGCGCTGTGGTTCGGCCCGTTCGTGCTGCTCGCCGTGGGCGCGCTGGCCTGGTGGCGTGCCGGGCGCCGCCGTGCGGACGCCGCGCCCGATGACGACCCGGACCCCGGCACGCATGACGCGCCCGCCAACGACACCGCGCTCGAGCGCGCACGAGAGGCCCTGCAATGAAGCGTACGTTCCTGCAACACTGCGCGGGCTTGCTGCTCGCGCTGCTCGCCACACCGTCCGCGCTGGCCGACCGGCCACCCTACCCGGCGACGCCGGTGCACCCGGTTACCGACACGTACCACGGCGTCACCGTCAGCGATCCGTACCGCTGGCTCGAAGACGACGACGCGCCCGACGTGCGCGCATGGGTGAAGGCGCAGAACGCCCTGACGCGCGAGTGGCTGGACCGCGCGCCCGGCCGCGCGGACATCGAGGCACGCGTTGCCGAACTCTTGAAGGCGAAGGTCACGCGCCGCTACGATTTCCAGTTCCGTGGCGGCAGGCTGTTCGCGATGCGGTTGCAGCCTCCGGCCAACCAGCCGGTCCTCGTCGTGCTGCCCGCCAACGCCGACCCGGCACGCGAACGCGTGGTCCTGGATCCCAACGCGCTCGACCCGTCGGGACACACGACGATCGACTTCTTCTCGGCGTCGTTCGACGGCCGCCGCATCGCGGTCTCGCTGTCGAAGAATGGCAGCGAAGACGGCGACCTGCACTTCTTCGACGTGGCGAGCGGCAGGGCGCTCGCAGACACGCTGCCGCATATCGCCTACCCGACGGCGGGCGGCAGTGTCGAATGGGCGCACGACAACCGCGGCGTGTTCTACACGCGGTTTCCCGCGCCCGGCGAGCGGCCCGAGGCGGACGCGCATTTCTTCCAGACGGTGTGGTTCCATGCACTCGGTACGCCGCAGTCCGCGGACCGGCTGGAGATCGGCCGCGAATTCCCGCGCATCGCGGAAGTGCAGCTGCGTGCGAGCCGGGATGGTCGTTACCTGCTCGCCGCAGTGCGCAACGGCGACGGCGGGGAAGTCGGCTATCACCTGCGCGATCCACGCGGCGCGTGGAAGGCTGTCGCCGGCTTCAAGGACGACGTGAAGGAGGTGGTGTTCGGATCGGGCAGGATGCTGTATGCGCGCACCGTGCGCGACGCGCCACTGGGCAAGATCGTCGCCACCCCGCTCGCGTCCCCCGACATCGCGCGCGCCCGTGTCGTCGTGCCGGAATCGACGCTGGCCGCCGAGGACATCGCAGTGAGCCGCACGCGCATCTTCGTCCAGTATCGCGACGGCGGACCGTCGATCGTGCGGACGTTCAATCGTGACGGTCGCGCACTGGGGACGCTGCCCACGCCCCCCGCCACCGACACGAATTTCGGCCCGGTGCTCGACGGCGACAACCTGCTGCTGTCGATCCGGGGCTACACGGTGCCCACGACGTGGTATCGCTTCGTCGCCACCCGCAACGCGCTGGTCGCCACCGCGCTGTCGGGCAGGCCGACCTACACGTTCGACGACGCGGAGGTCGTCCGCGCGTTCGCGACGTCCCGCGACGGCACGCAGATCCCGCTCAGCATCCTGCGGCGCAAGGGCACGCCGCTCGACGGCACGCAACCGGTGCTGCTCTATGCATACGGCGGCTACGGCATCAGCATGACGCCGTACTACAGCCCGCTGAACCGGCTGTGGCTCGACTGGGGCGGCGTGTTCGTCGTCGCCCACATCCGCGGCGGCGGCGAATACGGCGAGCCGTGGCACCAGGCCGGCATGCTGACGAAGAAGCAGAACGTGTTCGACGACTTCGCGGCGTCGATGCAGTGGCTCGTCGATGCGAAGTACACGACCCCGGCGCGGCTCGCGATCATGGGCGGCAGCAACGGCGGCCTGACGATGGGCGCGGCGCTCACGCAGCACCCGGAAGCGATGCGCGCCGTCGTCAGCTCCGTGGGCATCTACGATTCGCTGCGGGTGGAGACGACACCCAATGGCGAGTTCAACGTGACCGAGTTCGGCACGGTCCGCGACGAGGCGCAATTCCGCGCGCTGTACGCGTATTCCCCGTTGGTCCACGTCAAGGACGGCACGGCCTACCCGGCCGTGCTGATGACATCCGGGGACAACGATGGCCGCGTGCCGCCCTACGAGTCGCGCAAGATGATCGCGCGGCTGCAGGCGGCGACGTCGTCGGACCGTCCGATCCTGCTGCGCACCGATGCCGAGTCGGGCCATGGGATCGGCAGCAGCCTGTCCGGCATCGTGCTCGAGGAAGCCGACGTGTACACGTTCCTGTTCACCGAGCTCGGGATGCGTCGGGTGGTCGGCGCGGGGCGCTGAGGGGGCGGTTGCCTCGCGTTCGTATCGTCGCGCCGCCGGAGCATCGGGGGTGTCCGACTACGCTTCACGAGAACAGGCGCTCCGTCGGACACCCCCGATGCTTCGGCTCGGACGTGAATGCGTGGCGAAACGGCCCCGCGCTTACCAGCGCACCCTCGGTGACGCCAGCCTGGCGCTTCAAATCCGAACGGTGACGCAGTCGTGACTCCGGGGTTGGCCACAAAGCCGGAGGAAGCGGTCGTCCTGACCAGATAGTCGCGAAGAAACTCGGCGCTCGTCGGATGTGTCGAAGGCTGCGTCCCGCATTCACTCCGAGCGGGAGGAGCGGGGATGTCCGACGCAGCGCCTGTGTTCGTGAAGCGGAGTCGCACATCCCCGGTCCTCCGGCGGACGCAACCCTTCCTACGTCAGCGACGCCCCGCACTTCCAGCACAGGTCGAACGTCGCCGGATTGATCTCCGTGCAGTGCCGGCATTCGCGCTGCCCCGTGCGCGCGCGCTCGGCCTGCCACTCGGCGAGCACCGCGCGGGCGCGCGGCAGGTCTGCCTCGTCCGCGAGCCACACCTGCGGCGAGGCGACATCGGGCGGCACGTCGCCGACGATCGCCGCCATGTGCTCGTTGAAGACGTGGGAATCGATGCCCGCGTGCTGGAGGCGGTCGCGCAGCAACCACGCGTCGACGCGGTTCCATGCCGCGAAGAAGCGCTTCATCGCGGCCTCCATTCGAGCAGCGCGACGCACAGCCGCTCGAGGACGGTGACGAGCGGTGCCGCCCGTGCCTCGTCGTAGACACCGGCCGCGCGTTCGTCGCAGTACGACGCTTGCGTCATCTCGAGCTGCAGCGCGTGAACTCCGGTGGCCGGCGTGCCGAAGCGGCGCGTGATCCAGCCACCTTTGAAGCGGCCGTTGACGACATGGCTGAAGCCGGTCGCCCCCGCGAGCGTCGATGCCGCGACCCGTTCCAGCGCAGGCGCGCAACTGGTGCCTCCGGCCGTGCCGAGGTTGAGGTCGGGCAACCTGCCGTCGAAGAAGCGTGGCACCGCGGACGGGATCGAATGGCCGTCGAGTACCACGGCATAGCCATGGCGCGCCTTCACGCGCGCGACTTCGGCGGCGAGCGCGTCGTGGTAAGGCGTGAAAAAGGTCGCGATCCGCGCGTCGATTTCGACGGCGTCCGGTGGGGCGTCGCGATAGAGCGGCGCGTGGTCGAACGCGCGCGTCGGGCACAGCTCGGTATTGTCCGCGCCCGGATAAAGCGCCGTGCCCGACGGGTCGCGGTTGAGGTCGACGACATACCGCGAATGTGTGGCCGCCATCAGCGTGGCGCCCATGTCGCGGACGAATCCGTAGAGACGGTCGACGTGCCAGTCCGTGTCGGGCACGCGCCGCGCCGCGGCGGTCATCCGCAGTGCGATTGCGTCGGGGAGATGCGTGCCTGCGTGCGGGACGTCGACGATCAGCGGACCGTCGCCCCGCTGCAGCGACCAGAGCAGCATCAGCCCGGGCCTCCGCGCAGCCGCCCGCCGCGAATCACGTGCGTGGCTGGATTGGCGCCGATCCGGTAGCAAAGCTCCGCCGGCAGGTCGACCGCATAGGCGACGAGATCCGCACGCATGCCGGGCGCGAGCATGCCGCGGTCGGCGAGACCCAGCGCGGCCGCGGCGTTGCGCGTCACGCCGGCGATCGCCTCGAGCGGCGTCAGCCGGAACAGCGTGCACGCCATGCTGAGCATCATCAGCAGTGACGTCGCGGGCGACGTGCCGGGGTTGCAGTCGGTCGCGATGGCGATCCGCACGCCGTGCTGGCGCAGCGCGGCAACGGGGGGCAGCCGCGTCTCGCGCAGCGTGTAGAAGGCGCCCGGCAGCAGCACGGCGACAACGCCCGCGCGCGCCATCGCGGCGACGCCGTCGTCGCTCGCCCATTCGAGGTGGTCGGCCGACAGCGCGCGGGCTTCGGCCGCAAGGGCGGCGCCACCACCGTCCGAGAGCTGGTCCGCGTGCAGCTTGACGCGCAGGCCCAGCCGCTCCGCGTGCGCGAAGACCTTGCGCGTCTGCGCCGCCGTGAACCCGATCGTCTCGCAGAACGCGTCGACCGCGTCGACACCCGCGAACCGGGCCGCCGGCAGCGTGCGGCGGCACACGTCGTCGATGAACGCGTCCGCGCGCCCCGCGAATTCCGGCGGCAGCGCGTGCGCCGCGAGCAACGTCGTGCGCACGTCGACGTCGCACAGCTTGCCGAGCGCCTGCGCGGCCGTCAGCTGCTTGAGCTCGTGGGCAGGGTCCAGCCCGTAGCCGGTCTTGATCTCGACGGTCGTCACGCCTTCGGCGGCCAGCGCCGCGAGGCGGACCCGCGACTGCGCGATCAACGCATCGAGGCTCGCCTCGCGCGTCGCACGTACCGTGGCGAGCACGCCGCCGCCGCCGCGCGCGATGTCGGCATAGCTCTCGCCTTCGAGCCGCCGCTCGAACTCGTCGGCACGGTTGCCCGCATAGACGAGGTGCGTATGGCAGTCGACGAGGCCCGGCAGCAGCCAGCCGCCGACGTCGATCCGCTGCGTCCACGAGCTGCCCGGCGGCAACTCGTGCACGGGCCCGACCCACTCGATCGTCTCGCCGCGGATGCCGACGGCGCCGCGGCGCACGATGCCATAGCCATCATCGGCCATCGTCGCGATGTGCGGTGCCGCGACGAGCAGGTCGAAGTGCAGGCCGTGCCCGCTCATGCCCGCAGCTCCACGCTGCGCGCTCCGTGGCCCTGGCGTTGGCTCGGCGCGCTCATGCCGCCAGTATGCGCGCAAGCGTCGCGCGCCACGCGCGGAATACCGCGTCACGGTGCACGTGGCGGCCGTCACGGACGACCATCCTGCCGCCGATCAGGACATCGCGCACCGGGCGCCGCGCGGGCCCGAAGATCGCGGCCTCGAGCATCGCGTCGGGCGCGCGCTCGGCCAGCGCAGGCTCGTCGACGTCCAGCACCACGAGATCAGCGCGGCGTCCGGTGGCGATGCTGCCGAGGGGACGCGCGAGCGCACGCGCGCCACCGGCCGCCGCCGCGGCCCACAGCGCGGCACCGACGGGGACGTCGCCGTGCGCGAGCACGTTGCGCCGACCGGTGGCGATGCGCTGCGAATACTCGAGCTGGCGTAATTCGGCGAACGGGTCGATGATCGTGTTGGAGTCGCTGCCGATCGCGAGCGCGCCGCCGCAACCCACGTAGCGCTCGGCCAGGAACGTGCCGTCGCCCAGGTCGCCTTCGGTCGTCGGCGCCAGCACGACGGTGGCGCCCGACGCCGCGATCCTCGCGATCTCCCGCGCATCCGCATGCGTCGCGTGCACGAGCGCCCAGCGCGCGTCGACGGGCGCGTGGTCCAGCAGCCAGTCGACCGGACGCTGGCCGCTCCAGGCGAGGCAGTCTGCGACCTCGCGCCGCTGCTCCGACACGTGGATATGGATGGGCGCGTCCGGCGGTGCGGCGTCCAGTACCTGGTGCAGCAGCGCAGGCGTGACGGCGCGCAGGCTGTGTGGCGCCACGCCGACCACGACGTCGTCGCGCGCTGCGGTGTCGGCCAGTTGCGCGACGAGCGCCTCGTAATGCGCGCGCTCCAGCACGAAGCGCTTCTGCAGCGGCCGTGGCGCCGTGCCGCCGAACCCCGCGTGCGCGTAGGCGACGGGCAGCAGCGTCAGCGCGATCCCCGTGCGCTGCGCGGCGGCGACGACGCGGTGCGCGAGCTCCGCGACGTTCGCATAGGGGCGTCCATCGGCGTCGGCATGGACGTAATGGAACTCGGCGACCGCCGCATACCCCGCCTCCACCATCTCGACATAGGCCTGCGCGGTCACCGCCTCGAGCGCGTCGGGATCCAGGCGCGCGACGAACGCGTACATCGCCTCGCGCCACGTCCAGAAGCTGTCCTCGCCCACGAGCCGCCCGGTCATCCCGACGAGCGCGCGCTGGAATGCGTGCGAATGCGCGTTCGACATGGCCGGGATGACCGGACCGCGCAACCGCTCGCAACCTTCCGGCGCGACGCCGAATGCCAGCGCGGTGATGAACCCGCGTGCGTCGACGTCGATGCGTACGTCGCGCTGCCAGGATTCGCCGACCAGCGCGGCCGGCGCATGGAAGCGCGACGGGTCCATGGGCGTCAGCGGTAGCGCCCGCCGGCCTGCTGCCAGCGCCAGGCGTCCGCGCAGATCGCGTCCAGCGCGCGCGTCGCACGCCAGCCCATCTCGCGCTCGGCACGTGTCGCGTCGGCGTAATAGCACGCGACATCGCCCGGCCGCCGCGGACCAAACGCCTTGGCCAGGACGCGGCCGCAGGCCTTTTCGAACGCCGCGATGACCTCGAGCACGGAATAGCCACGCCCGAGGCCCAGGTTGATCGTGCGCGCGCCTGCGTGCTGCGCGAGCCACGCCAGCGCAGCGACGTGGCCTTCGGCGAGGTCCTGCACGTGGATGTAATCGCGGATGCCGGTGCCATCGGGCGTCGGCCAGTCGCTGCCGTGGATCGACAGCTCCGGGTATTCGCCCGCGGCGATCCGGCACATCAGCGGCACGAGATTGTTCGGGCGGCCACGGGGTGCCTCGCCGATCCGCGCCGAGGGATGCGCGCCCGCCGGATTGAAGTAGCGGAGGATCGCGATGTGCCAGTTGGGGTTGGCACGCGCGAGGTCGCGCAGGAATTCCTCGGTCTGCCGCTTGGTGCGCCCGTAGACGCTGTGCGGCCGCAACGCAGCCTGCTCGTCGACCGGCAGCACGTCGGGCTGGCCGTAGACGGTCGCGGAGCTGGAAAAGACCAGCCGGTTGACGCCCGCTTCGCCCATCACCTCCGCGAGCCGCAGGCTGCCGTTGACGTTGACGTCGTAATACGCGAGCGGCCGCGCCTCGCTTTCGCCGACCGCCTTGAGGCCCGCGCAATGGATCACCGCCGTGACCGGATGGTCGTGAAACACGCGCCGCAACAGCGCGGTGTCACGCACGTCGCCTTCGACGCAGGTCACGGCGACGCCGGCCAGCTCGCGGACACGGTCGACGACCGCATGCTCGCTGTTGGAGAAATCGTCGAGCAGCACCGGCACGTGGCCGGCAGCCGCGAGCGCGACGGCGATGTGCGACCCGATGTAGCCTGTGCCGCCGGTGACGAGTACCGTGGATGCCATGGCCCGGATGCTACCTGACGTCGCGCCCGTGCGCCCCGTAGCGTGTGCACTGCGGCCGCCATGAAAAAGGCCGGGCAAGCCCGGCCTCTCGCGATCGGTGCCGGCGCGACATGCGCGCGGCGCCCGGCGCGCGTTACTTCGCGCCCTTGTCGTCTTCGGCGGCCGCCGGCTCCGGACGGTCGACGAGCTCGACGAGCGCCATCGGCGCCGCGTCGCCCTGGCGGAAGCCGAACTTCAGGATCCGCAGGTAGCCACCCGGGCGCGCCGCATAGCGCGGGCCGAGTTCGTTGAACAGCTTGGTGACCATGTCGCGATCGCGCAGGCGATCGAATGCGAGGCGCCGGTTGGCGAGCGTCGGCGTCTTGCCGAGCGTGATCAGCGGCTCGGCGACGCGGCGCAGTTCCTTCGCCTTCGGCAGCGTCGTCTTGATCGCCTCGTGCAGGAACAGCGAGTTGGTCATGTTGCGCAGCATCGCGAGGCGATGGCTGCTGGTGCGGTTGAGCTTCCGAAGTCCGTGACGGTGACGCATGGTCGTATGCCTTTCGTTGTCGTGGCCGCGCCATGCCGGCGCCGCCGAGAGTCCAAGCTGTTCTTGTTATTCCTGTCGCGGGTGGCGTTCACCTGCCACCGCACGCACGCGCTACGCACGGTTCTGCGTAGCTCTTGCCACTTGGAATCGACGGGCTCCGCCCGCGATTCCAAGGTGATGCAGTTACCGTAAAAAGTAGGTGTCTACTTTTTACGGCCGATCCAGCCCCGCCGGCGGCCAGTTCTCGAGCTTCATGCCGAGCGACAGGCCGCGCGTGGCGAGCACTTCCTTGATCTCGTTCAGCGACTTGCGGCCCAGGTTCGGCGTCTTCAGCAACTCCGTTTCCGTGCGCTGGATCAGGTCGCCGATGTAATAGATGTTCTCGGCCTTGAGGCAGTTGGCAGAGCGCACCGTGAGCTCCAGGTCGTCGACCGGGCGCAGCAGGATCGGGTCGACCTGGGGCGAGGCGCGCTCCGACGACGGCGAGTCCGTGCCCTTCAGGTCCGCGAACACCGACAGCTGCTCGACCAGCACGGACGCCGCGAAGCGGACGGCCTGCTCCGGCTCGACGACGCCGTTGGTCTCGATGTCCAGCACGAGCTTGTCGAGGTCGGTACGCTGCTCGACGCGCGCGCTCTCGACCGCGTAGCTGACGCGGCGGACGGGCGAGAACGAGGCGTCCAGCAGGATGCTGCCGATCGCGCGGCCGCCTTCCGGCTTCACGCGCGCGGTGGCGGGCTGGTAGCCGCGGCCCTTCTCGACGCGGATTTCCATCTCGATCTTGCCACCTGCCGTCAGGTGCGCAATCACATGTTCGGGATTGATGATCTCGACGTCGTGATTGGGCTCGATGTCGGCGGCCGTGACCGGGCCTTCGCCGGACTTGGCGAGGCGCAGCGCAACCGCGTCGCGGTTGTGCAGCTTCAGCACGACACCCTTGAGGTTCAGCAGGATGTCGACGACGTCTTCCTGCACGCCGTCCAGCGCCGAGTACTCGTGCAGCACGCCGGTGATCTTGACTTCCGTCGGCGCGTAGCCGGGCATCGACGACAGCAGCACGCGACGCAGCGCGTTGCCGAGCGTGTGGCCGTAGCCACGCTCGAACGGTTCCATCACCACCTTGGCGTGGAACGGCGACATGCTTTGCACGTCGATGATGCGCGGTTTCAACAAGGCGTTGCTTTGCATGCGGATCCCTTATGCGTATCCATGAGCGCGAAAGGCGCCGCGACGCTGGACAGCGTCCCGGCGCACCCCTTGCCGCGGATTACTTCGAATACAGTTCGACCACGAGGTTTTCGTTGATGTCCTGACCGAATTCCGAGCGGTCGGGCGCGCCCTTGAACGTGCCCTGGAGTTTCTTCGGGTCGACGGTGACCCACGACGGGAAGCCCACCTTCTCGGCGAGCTGCAGCGCGTCGACGATGCGCAGCTGCGTCTTCGACTTCTCGACGACGCCGACCGTCTCGCCGCCCTTCAGCAGCGCCGACGGCACGTTGATGCGCTTGTCGTTGACGACGATCGCGCCGTGCGTGACCAGCTGGCGCGCTTCCGCGCGCGTCGAGCCGAAGCCCATCCGGTACACGACGTTGTCCAGGCGGGATTCGAGCAGCTTCAGCAGGTTTTCACCGGTCGAGCCCTTGCGGCGCGCGGCCTCGGCGAAGTAACGGCGGAACTGGCGCTCCAGGATGCCGTACGTCCGGCGGAGCTTCTGCTTTTCCCGCAACTGCACGCCGTAATCCGAAGTCCGCATACCGGACTTGGCCCCATGCTGACCGGGCTTGGTTTCGAGCTTGCACTTGGAGTCGAGCGATCGACGCGCGCTTTTCAGGAAAAGGTCGGTGCCTTCCCGTCGCGCCAGCTTGCATTTGGGTCCGATGTATCGAGCCACGTTTAAGCCATCCTTAAAATGTGCGGGCAAAAGTGAAAACCTACTTTTGCCCGGCTTCCTTCGGGCTTCCTGAAATTCCCGGGCGTAGCCCGATGATTTTCAGCAGCCACTACTACATTCAACACCGGGCGTCTTGCGACATGTCGCGCTACGTCCCGACGCTTGCGAAAAAATCAGATGCGGCGGCGCTTCGGCGGGCGGCAGCCGTTGTGCGGCACCGGGGTCACGTCGGTGATCGACGAGATCTTGAAGCCGAGCGCGTTCAGCGCGCGCACCGCGGACTCGCGGCCTGGGCCGGGGCCCTTGACGCGAACCTCGAGGTTCTTCACGCCGCATTCCTGCGCGGCACGGCCGGCGGCTTCCGACGCCACCTGGGCGGCGAACGGCGTCGACTTGCGCGAGCCCTTGAAGCCCGCGCCACCCGACGTCGCCCACGACAGCGCGTTGCCCTGACGGTCGGTGATCGTGATGATCGTGTTGTTGAAGGACGCGTGAATGTGCGCGATCCCTTCCGAGATGTTCTTCTTGACCTTCTTGCGCACGCGCGCGGCGGCCTGCTTCTGCGAGGGTTGCTGTGCCATCGTCTGATCCTTCGGTTACTTCGTCACGCCCTTGGCGAGCGCGACAGTGCGGCCCTTCTTCGGGCCCTTGCGCGTGCGGGCATTGGTGCGCGTACGCTGGCCGCGGACCGGCAGGCCCTTGCGGTGGCGAACGCCGCGGTAGCAGCCCAGGTCCATCAGGCGCTTGATGCTCATCGTCACCTCGCGGCGCAGGTCGCCCTCGACGGTGAACTTGCCCACCTGCTCGCGCAGCTTGTCCATCTGCGCGTCGGTCAGGTCCTTGACCTTGATCGTCGGGTCGATGCCCGACGCGACGCAGATGGCCTTGGCGCGCGGACGGCCGATGCCGTAGATCGCCGTCAGGGCGATGTCCGTGTGCGCGTGGTTCGGAATGTTGACGCCAGCAATGCGGGCCATGGTTTACCTATCCGTATCGAATGCGTGAGTCCGTGCCGCCGATCAACCCTGGCGCTGCTTGTGGCGCGGGTCCGTGCAGATGACACGCACCACGCCGTTGCGGCGGATGATCTTGCAGTTGCGGCAGATTTTCTTGACCGAGGCCAGAACCTTCATTTCTTTCTCCTGATCCCGGGCGTCACTTCGCCCGGAACGTGATGCGCGCGCGCGACAGGTCGTAGGGCGTGAGCTCGACCGTGACCTTGTCGCCCGGCAAAATCTTGATGTAGTGCATCCGCATCTTCCCGGAGATGTGACCGAGAACGATGTGGCCATTCTCGAGCTTCACGCGGAACGTCGCGTTGGGCAGCATCTCCACCACCTCGCCCTGCATCTGGATGACGTCTTCCTTGGCCATCAGCGCGTCGTCAGCGAGTTGCTGCCCTTGAAGTTGGCCTTCTTCAACAGGCTCTCGTACTGCTGCGACATCATGTAGGCCTGCACCTGCGTCATGAAGTCCATCGTCACGACCACGATGATCAGCAGCGACGTACCGCCGAAGTAGAACGGCACGTTCTTCCACGCGATCAGGAAGTTCGGGATGAAGCACACGACCACCAGGTACAGCGAGCCCAGCAACGTCAGGCGCAGCGTGATCTTCTCCAGGTACTTCGCGGTCTGCTCGCCCGGGCGATAGCCCGGGATGTACGCGCCGGACTTCTTCAGGTTGTCCGCCGTTTCCTTCGGGTTGTACTGCAGCGCCGTGTAGAAGAAGCAGAAGAAGACGATCGCCGCCGCGTACAGGATCTCGTGCACCGGCTGGCCCGGGGCCAGCGCGTTGGCGAAATCGCGCAGCCACAGCGTCCGCTCGCCCGTGCCGAACCACTGCGCGAGCGTGGCCGGGAACAGGATGATCGACGACGCGAAGATCGGCGGAATCACCCCGGCCATGTTCAGCTTGAGCGGCAGGAACGAACTCTGCCCCTGGTACACCTTGTTGCCCACCTGGCGCTTGGCGTAGTTGACGAGGATCTTGCGCACCGCGCGCTCGACGAACACGACGAACGCCGTCACCGCCACGATCAGCACCGCGATGCCGATGATCAGCAGCCACGAGTAGGCGCCCGTGCGGCCCTGCTCCAGCGTCAGGCTGATCGCGTTGGGGATGCCCGCCGCGATGCCCGCGAAGATGATCAGCGAGATGCCGTTGCCCAGCCCGCGCTCGGTGATCTGCTCGCCGAGCCACATCAGGAACATCGTGCCGGTGACCAGCGTGACCGCCGACACCAGCCGGAACGACATGCCCGGGTCGAGCACGAGGCCGGCCTGTGACTCCAGCGCGATCGAGATGCCCATGGCCTGGAAGAATGCAAGGCCAAGCGTCGCGTAGCGCGTGTACTGCGTGATCTTGCGGCGGCCGGCTTCGCCTTCCTTCTTCAGCGCTTCCAGCGACGGCACGACGACCGTGCACAGCTGCATGATGATCGACGCCGAGATGTACGGCATGATCCCCAGCGCAAAGATCGAGAAGCGCGACAGCGCGCCGCCCGAGAACACGTTGAACAGGCCCAGGATGCCGCTCTGCTGGCCGCGGAACAGGTCGTCCAGCACCTGCGCGTTGATCCCGGGGACCGGGATGTGCGTGCCGATGCGATAGACGACCATCGCGCCCAGCAGGAACCACAAGCGACGCTTGAGATCCGCGTACTTGCTGCCGCTTTTGAGCGCCGGGTTGGAGGTGGCCAAGATCCTGTCCTAGATGGCGACGATGGGTGCGCCGATCAAGCGACGCTGCCGCCGGCGGCTTCGATCGCCGCCTTGGCACCCTTGGTGGCGAGCACGCCGTTGAGCTTGACGGCCTTTTCCAGCTTGCCCGTCTTGATGACCTTGGCCTGCTTCGCCGTGGCCGGGACCATGCCGGCGGCCTTCAGCGTCAGCAGGTCGATGTCGGCGACCGGCAGCTTGGCGAGGTCCGCCATCCGCACTTCCGCCGTGTCGTCTCGGGTCAGCGAGTTGAAGCCGCGCTTGGGCAGCCGGCGCTGCAGCGGCATCTGGCCGCCTTCGAAGCCGACCTTGTGGAAGCCGCCCGAACGCGACTTCTGGCCCTTGTGGCCGCGGCCCGCAGTCTTGCCCAGGCCCGAGCCGATACCACGACCCACGCGGCGGCGGTTCTTCTTCGACCCTGCGGCCGGCTTGATGGTGTTGAGGCGCATCGCTTCGCTCCGCTTCTGTCTTTACTCGGCAACCTTGAGCAGGTAGCCGACCTTGGTGATCATGCCGCGCGTCGACGGCGTGTCGATCACCTCGACCGTATGGTTCGTCCACTTGAGGCCCAGGCCGCGCACGGTGGCGCGGTGGTCGGCCTTGGTCCGGGCGATGCCCTTGACCAGCGTGACCTTGATCTTCTTCGCGTTGGCGGTCATGGCCTTACGCTCCCAGGATCTCTTCGACCGTCTTGCCGCGCTTGGCGGCGATGTCGGCGGGCGCGTTGCCCTTCTCGAGCGCGTCCAGCGTGGCGCGCACGACGTTGTACGGGTTGGTCGGGCCGTGCGTCTTGGCCAGGATGTTGTGCACGCCGACGACCTCGAACACGGCGCGCATCGCACCGCCGGCGATGATGCCGGTACCGTCCGCCGCGGGCTGCATGAACACCTTGGTCGCGCCGTGCCGGCCCTCGACCGCGTGGTGCAGCGTGCCGCTCTTCAGGCGCACCTTGCGCAGGTTGCGGCGGGCTTCGTCCATCGCCTTCTGCACGGCGACCGGCACTTCCTTCGCCTTGCCCTTGCCCATGCCGATGCGACCGTCGCCGTCGCCGACCACCGCCAGCGCCGCGAACGCCATGATCCGGCCACCCTTCACCACCTTGGTGACGCGGTTGATCGAGATCATCTTTTCCTTGAGCCCGTCGCTGCGGTCGTCCTGCTGCGCCATCCGGGCCATCTTGGGATTCATCGCCATGTCAAATATTCCGCATCAGAACTTGAGGCCGCCTTCGCGGGCGGCGTCGGCCAGCGCCTTCACGCGGCCATGGAACCGGAAACCGGCACGATCGAACGCAACGGCTTCGACGCCGATGGCCTTCGCCTTCTCGGCGATCCGCTTGCCGACGAGCGTCGCGGCGGCCTTGTTGCCGCCGTTCTTCACGTCCTTGCGGACGTCGGCTTCCAGCGTCGACGCGCTGGCGAGCACCTTGTTGCCTTCGGGCGCGATGATCTGCGCGTAGATGTGGCTGTTGGAACGGCCCACCACCAGGCGCGTCGCGCGCTGCTCGGCGATGCGCACCCGGGTTTTGCGGGCGCGGCGGACTCGAGCTTGTCTCTTGTTCATCACTGTTCCTTACTTTTTCTTCGTTTCCTTGAGCACCACGCGCTCGTCCGCATAGCGCACGCCCTTGCCCTTGTACGGCTCGGGCGGGCGGTAGGCGCGGATCTCCGCCGCGACCTGGCCGACCTGCTGGCGATCCATGCCCTTGACGATGATTTCCGTCTGCTGCGGCGTCTCGACCTTGATGCCCTTGGGCATCGCGTGGACGACCGGGTGCGAGAAGCCCAGCGACAGGTTGAGCTTGTCGCCCGCGGCCTGCGCGCGGTAGCCGACGCCGACCAGCGTCAGCTTCTTCTCGAAGCCCGACGACACGCCCTTGACCATGTTGGCCACCAGCGCGCGCACCGTGCCGTGGATGGCGCCGTGCTCCTCGCCCGCGGCCTTGCACACGAGCGTGTCGCCGTCGCGCTCGATCGTGATGGCGTCGGTGTGGTGCTGCGTCAGCGTGCCCAGCGGGCCCTTGACGGTGATCTCGCCCGGCTTGGTCGTGACTTCGACCTTGGCGGGCAGCGGAATGGGATGGTTGCCGATACGCGACATGTCGGTCCCCTTACGCGACGATGCAGAGGACTTCGCCGCCGACACCGGTGGCGCGTGCCTTGCGATCGGTCATCACGCCGCGCGACGTCGAGACGATGGCGATGCCCAGGCCGTTCATCACGGCCGGGATCTCGTCCTTGCTCTTGTAGATGCGCAGGCCGGGCTTCGAGACGCGTTCCAGCTTCTCGATGACGGGCGCGCCCGCGTAGTAGCGGAGCGCGATCTCGAGGACCGGCTTGGCGGCTTCGCCGCCGACCTTGAAGCCGTCGATGTAGCCCTCGTCCTTCAGGACCTTGGCGATCGCGATCTTCACCTTGGACGACGGCATCTCGACCGTGGCGCGCTCGACCATCTGCGCGTTGCGGATACGCGTCAGCATGTCGGCGATGGGATCAGTCATGCTCATGCTTCACCACCTGTAATGGATTGCGCTGCGGTTGCCTTCATCACCAGCTCGCCTTGACGACGCCGGGGACTTCCCCGCGCATCACGTATTCGCGCAGCTTGTTGCGGCCGAGGCCGAACTTCGCGTAGACGCCGCGCGGGCGGCCCGTCAGCGAGCAGCGGTTGCGCACGCGCGTCGGGTGCGCGTTGCGGGGCAGCGCCTGCAGCTTCTGGCGGGCGGCGAAGCGGTCCTCGTCGGACATCTTCGCGTTGTCGATGATCGCCTCGAGCGCGGCGCGCTTCTTCGCGTACTTCGCGACGAGCTTCTTGCGCTTCTCGTTGCGGTTGATCAGAGCGAGCTTGGCCATGTCTGTCCTAACCCTTGAACGGGAACTTGAACGCGGTGAGCAGCGCCTTGGCTTCGGCGTCCGTCTTCGCGCTCGTGGTGATCGTGATGTTCATCCCGCGGAGCGCGTCGATCTTGTCGTACTCGATCTCCGGGAAAATGATCTGTTCCTTGACGCCCATGTTGTAGTTGCCGCGGCCGTCGAAGCCCTTGCCCGAGATGCCGCGGAAGTCGCGGACGCGGGGCAGCGCGATCGAGATCAGGCGATCGAGGAACTCGAACATGCGTTCCTGGCGCAGCGTGACCATGCAGCCGATCGGGTAGCCTTCGCGGATCTTGAAGCCGGCGATGGCCTTGCGCGCCTTGGTGACCACGGGCTTCTGGCCGGTGATCTTGGTGAGGTCGCCCACCGCGTTCTCGAGCACCTTCTTGTCCGCCACCGCCTCGCCGACGCCCATGTTGAGGACGATCTTCTCGATGCGCGGGACTTCCATGATGGACTTGTACCCGAACTGCTTCATCAGCGCGGGCACCACTTCCTGCTTGTATTGGTCTTTGAGACGAGCCATGTCGATTCCCCTTACGCGCCGATCAGCTCGCCGTTGGACTTGTAGAACCGCTGCTTGCGGCCGTCCGTGTGCAGCTTGAAGCCGACGCGGTCCGCCTTCTGCGTGACCGGGTTCCAGATGGCCACGTTGGACACGTGGATCGGCATTTCCTTGGTGATGATGCCGCCCGGCTGGTTCTTCATCGGGTTCGGGCGCGTGTTGCGCTTGACCTGGTTGATGCCGTTGACGACGACGTGCTCGGCGTCGACGACGCGCGAGACCTCGCCGCGCTTGCCCTTGTCGCGACCGGCGATGACGACGACGCTGTCACCCTTGCGAATCTTGTGCATGTCTCGCTCCCTTACAGGACTTCCGGCGCAAGCGACACGATCTTCATGAACCGTTCGGTGCGCAGCTCGCGCGTGACCGGTCCGAAGATGCGCGTGCCGATGGGCTCGAGCTTGTTGTTGAGCAGCACCGCGGCGTTGCCGTCGAAGCGGATCCGCGCGCCGTCGTCCCGGCGGACGCCCTGGCGCGTGCGCACGACGACCGCGCTGTAGACCTCGCCCTTCTTGACGCGGCCACGCGGGGCGGCGTCCTTGACGCTGACCTTGATCACGTCACCGATGTGCGCGTACCGGCGCTTGCTTCCGCCCAGCACCTTGATGCACATGACCGAGCGCGCGCCCGTGTTGTCGGCGACATCCAGCACCGTCTGCATCTGGATCATTTGTCTTCCACTCTCTTCCAACTTGGTTGCCGCTGAGGGCAGCCAGTTTTGGACCCCGTCCGGGGAAATCGATCGCCCGCGGCCTCCCTGCTGGCGGCCCGGCGCAGGAGCGGCCGGACCGAGGCTGCGCCGGGGACGGCGCAAGGGAGCCCTGAAGGGCGAACAGGCAATCCGCGATTATGGCAGGACTTGCAACTCCTGGCAAGCCCCATGCCACGGTTACCACCACCTCCGGCGCCGGGCTGCGGGCCCCGGCGCAGCCGGCGTCAGACCGATGCCGCCTTTTCCAGCAGCTTGCTGACGCGCCAGGCCTTGGTCTTGGCGATCTTGCGGGTGGCCTGGATCTCGACCAGGTCGCCCGTCTTGCACTCGTTGGCCTCGTCGTGCGCGTGATACTTGTGCGAGCGCGTCACGACCTTGCCGTACAGCGCGTGCTTGACGCGGCGCTCGACGAGCACCGTCACCGTCTTGTCCATCTTGTCGCTGACCACGCGGCCGATCAGCGTCGCGACGAGCGTCTTCTTCGCGGGGACGTTGGCCGCCACCTCGCTGGTCATCTGGGCTTGGTCGTTCATCACTGTCCTGCCTTCCGGGCCGCGGGCTTGGCCGCCGCCTTCTGCGTCATCAGCGTACGCGTGCGCGCGATCGAGCGGCGCACGTCCTTCATCTTGGCGTGGTTCTGGAGCTGCTGCGTGGCCTTCTGCATGCGCAGGCCGAACTGCTCCTTCAGCAGCGCGTCGAGCTCCGTCTTGAGACCCGCCGCGTCCTTCGCGTGCAGGTCCTTCTTGGCTTCCGATCGTTTCATCGTCGTACTCCGTCAGCTCGCCAGGCGCTGCACGAACGTCGTACGCAGCGGCAGCTTGGCGGCGGCCAGCGCGAACGCCTCGCGGGCCAGCGCCTCGTCGACGCCGTCCATCTCGTAGAGCACCTTGCCCGGCTGGATCTCGGCGACGTAGTACTCGGGGTTGCCCTTGCCGTTACCCATGCGGACCTCCGCCGGCTTCTTGGAGATCGGCTTGTCCGGGAAGATGCGGATCCAGATGCGCCCCCCGCGCTTGATGTGGCGCGTCATCGCGCGCCGCGCGGCCTCGATCTGGCGCGCCGTGAGGCGGCCGCGATCGGTGGACTTCAACCCGAACTCGCCGAAGCTCACCTTGTTGCCGGTGGTGGCGAGGCCCTTGTTGCGGCCCTTCTGTTCCTTGCGGTACTTCCTTCTAGCTGGCTGCAGCATTTTTCGCTCCAGGACGGCGGGCACGCTTGGGCGCTTCCGGCGCGGGCGCGGGGACCGCGGCCGGCTCGGCGTTGTGCGCCATCACTTCACCCTTGAATACCCAAACCTTGATGCCGATGACGCCGTACGTCGTGCGCGCCTCGGAGAAACCGTAGTCGATGTCGGCGCGCAGCGTGTGCAGCGGCACGCGGCCTTCGCGGTACCACTCGGTACGCGCGATCTCGATGCCGTTGAGGCGGCCCGACGACATGATCTTGATGCCCTGCGCGCCGAGCCGCATCGCGTTCTGGATCGCGCGCTTCATCGCGCGGCGGAACATGATGCGCTTCTCGAGCTGCTGGGCAATCGAGTCGGCGACGAGCTGCGCGTCGATTTCCGGCTTGCGGATTTCCTCGATGTTGAGGCCGACGTCGCCGCCCATCATGCGGCGCAGGTCGCCGCGCAGCGTCTCGATGTCCTCGCCCTTCTTGCCGATCACGACGCCCGGACGTGCCGAGTGGATCGTGATCCGCGCGTTCTTGGCGGGGCGCTCGATCGTGACCTTGGCCACGGACGCGTGCGCGAGCTTCTTCTTCAGGTACTCGCGGATCTTCAGATCCTGCGCGAGCGTCGAGCTGAAGTTCTTCTTGTTCGCGTACCAGCGCGAACCCCAGTTGCGGGTGACGGCCAGGCGGAACCCGGTCGGATGAATCTTCTGTCCCATGACCCTGCCCTTTACTTGGCCTTGCCGTCGCCGACGGCAATGCGGATGTGGCACGACTGCTTGCCGATCGTGTTGCCACGGCCCTTGGCGCGCGCCGACAGGCGCTTCAGCGTGGCGCCCTTGTCGACGTAGATCGTCGTGACCTTGAGCTCGTCGATGTCGGCGCCGTCGTTGTGCTCGGCGTTGGCGATCGCCGACTCGAGCACCTTCTTGATGATGCGGGCGCCCTTCTTCGTCGAGAACGTCAGGACGTCGAGCGCCTTGTCCACGGGCATGCCGCGGATCTGGTCCGCGACCAGCCGGCCCTTCTGGGCCGACAGCCGCACGCCCTTCAGCGTTGCAATGGTTTCCATGTCCGGTCCTTACTTCCTCTTGACCGCCGGCGCGGCGACCTTCTTGTCGGACGAGTGGCCCTTGAAGGTGCGCGTCAGCGAGAACTCGCCGAGCTTGTGGCCGACCATGTTTTCGGAAACATAGACGGGAACGTGCTGCTTGCCGTTGTGGACGGCGATCGTCAGGCCCACGAAATCGGGCGTGATCGTCGAGCGCCGGGACCAGGTCTTGATCGGGCGCTTGTCGTTGACGGCGCGCGCCGCTTCCACCTTGGCCTGCAGGTGGCCATCGACAAACGGACCCTTCTTGATTGAACGTGCCATCGTTTAACCCTTCGTCGCGTGCCGGCGGCGCACGATCATCACATCGGTGCGCTTGTTCTTGCGCGTCTTGAAACCCTTGGTCGGCGTGCCCCACGGCGAGACCGGATGGCCGCCGCCGTTGGTGCGGCCGCCATGCGGGTGGTCCACCGGGTTCATCGCGATGCCGCGGACCGTCGGCCGGATGCCGCGCCAGCGTTGCGCACCCGCCTTGCCGATCGAGCGCAGGCCGTGTTCCTCGTTGCCGACTTCGCCGATGGTCGCGCGGCAGTCGACGTGCACCTTGCGGATTTCGCCGGAGCGAAGCCGCAGCTGCGCATAGACGCCTTCGCGCGCCAGCAGCTGCACGCCGGCGCCCGCCGAGCGCGCGATCTGCGCACCGGCACCGGGCTTGAGCTCGATGCAATGGATCGTCGTGCCGACCGGGATGTTCCGCAGCGGCAGCGTATTGCCCGGCTTGATCGGCGCCTCGGCGCCCGACACCAGTTCCGTGCCCACGGCCACGCCGCGCGGCGCGATCACGTAGCGGCGCTCGCCGTCCTTGTACAGCAGCAACGCGAGGTTGGCGCTGCGGTTGGGGTCGTATTCGAAGCGCTCGACCTTCGCCGGGATGCCGTCCTTGTTGCGCTTGAAGTCGACGATCCGGTAGTGGTGCTTGTGACCGCCACCCTTGTGGCGAACCGTGATGTGGCCGTTGTTGTTGCGGCCCGAGCCGCGCTTCTGCGGCTCGACCAGCGACGCGACGGGCCGACCCTTGTACAGGTTGGCGTCGACGACCTTGACGAGCGAGCGGCGGCCGGCCGACGTGGGCTTGACCTTGACGAGGGCCATGATCAGGCCTCCTGACCGAAGTTGATTTCCTGGCCGGGAGCGAGGCACACGTAGGCCTTCTTCCAGCTGCGGCGACGGCCGCTGTGCACGCCGAAGCGCTTCTGCTTGCCGTGCACGTTCGTCACCTGGACCGACGTCACCTGGATCTTCTTGTCCTTGGTGCTGAACATGGCCTCGACGGCGGCCTTGATCTCGGGCTTCGTCGCGTCCTGCGCGACGCGAAACACGACCTGCTCGTACTTCTCGGCGATCATCGTGCCCTTCTCGGAGATGATCGGCGCGAGCAGGATGGTGGCCAAGCGCTCGGAGTTGAAAGTCTTGGGGGCGTTCATGCGAGCGTCTCCTCGAATTGCGTCACGGCCGCCTTCGTCAGCAGCACGTGGTTGAAGCGCACGAGGCTCACCGGGTCCACTTCGCGCGTCTCGAGCACCAGCACGTTGGGCAGGTTCCGCGACGCGAGCAGCAGGTTTTCCTCGAGCTTGTCGGTGACGACGAGCACGGTGCCCTCGAGCTTGTAGCCCTTGATCTTCTGGGCGAACGCCTTCGTCTTCGGCGTGTCGAGCGCGAGTGCGTCGACGACCTTCAGCCGGTCCTCGCGGACGAGCTGCGACAGGATCGCGGCGATGCCCGCGCGATACATCTTGCGGTTGACCTTCTGCGAGAAGTTCTCGTCGGGGGACGACGGGAAGATCTTGCCGCCGCCGCGCCACAGCGGGCTGTTGGCCTGGCCCGCGCGCGCGCGGCCGGTGCCCTTCTGCGCCCACGGCTTCTTGTGCGACTTGTTGATCTGGCCGCGGCCCTTCTGCGCGCGCGTGCCCTGGCGTCCGTTCGCCTGGTAGGCGGTGACGACCTGGTGGATCAGTGCCTCGTTGTAGTCGCGCGCGAACAGCGCGTCCGACGCGGCGAGCTTGGTCGCCTCGGGCTGGCCCTCGGCGTTGATCAGCGTGAGTTCCATGGTCACGCCCCCTTCTTCTTGGCAGGCGTCTTGACCGACGGCACGACAACGATGTGGCCGCCGTCCGCGCCGGGCACCGCGCCCTTGATCAGCAACAGGCCGCGCTCGGCGTCCACGCGGACGACCTTCAGCGTCTGCGTCGTGCGCTTCTCGTCGCCGTAATGGCCGGCCATCCGCTTGCCCGGGAACACGCGGCCCGGATCCTGCGCCATCGAGATCGAGCCCGGCGTGTTGTGCGAGCGCGAGTTGCCGTGCGACGCGCGGTTGGAGCTGAAGTTGTGCCGCGTGATCACGCCCGTGAAGCCGCGACCCTTGGTCGTGCCCTGGACGTCGACGAGCTGGCCGACGGCGAACGTGTCGACGCCGACGACATCGCCGGCCTTGAACTTCGACAGTTCGTCCGCGCTGACCTTGAATTCCTTCAACACCGTGCCCGCTTCCACGCCCGCCTTGGCGAGGTGGCCCGCGACGGCCTTCGTCACGCGCGAGGCGCGACGCTTGCCGTACGTGACCTGGACGGCCGCATAGCCGTCGGTCTCGGGGGTCTTGATCTGCGTGACGCGGTTGTTGGCGACGTCGAGGACCGTCACCGGGATGGCGTTGCCATCCTCGGTGAAGACTCGCGTCATGCCGACTTTGCGACCGACAAGTCCGAGTGACATTGCAATCTCTCTCTTTGTTAGTGGCCTTCGGTTGCCCGAAGGTGCCGACTCCAATTGGCCGGCAAAACTCAAATTACCAACTGCCTTTGCATC
>JAFEDG010000029.1 GCA_018241745.1 Pseudomonadota bacterium | reverse complement strand
CGCTGCTCGGCGAGGCGAAGGACACCACCGACCTGGGGCGCGACTTCGGCGGCACGCTGACGGAGCGCGAGATCGCGTTCCTCGTCGCGGAAGAATGGGCCGGCAGCGCGGACGACGTGCTGTGGCGTCGAACGAAGGCGGGCCTGCCGATGACACCGGCGCAGCGCGACGCGGTCCGCGACTTCGGCGCGCGCACCTATGGATGGGCGCGAGCATGAGCGTGCCGGGCCTCACGCATGTCTGTGTCTTCTGCGGCGCGAACGCGGGCTCGCGACCCGCCTACGTGGAGGCCGCGCGCTACACCGGCCGCGCACTCGCCGACGCGGGACTCACGCTCGTCTACGGCGGCGGGAGCCTCGGCCTCATGCATGCGGTGGCCGACGCGGCGCTTGCGGCAGGCGGCGACGTCATCGGCGTCATCACCGAGGCGTTGCAGATCCGCGAAGTGGGCCACCACGGACTCACGCGGCTCGAGGTCGTGCGCACGATGCACGAGCGCAAGGCGCGGATGGCGGCGCTCGCGCAGGCGTTCGTCGTGCTGCCGGGGGCCTATGGCACGTTCGACGAGGCCTGCGAGATGCTCACGTGGAACCAGCTCGCGATCATCCGCGCGCCGGTCGTGCTGGTGAACGTCGAAGGCTATTTCGACGGGTTCCTCGCGCAGCTCGCGCGCGCCGTCGACGACGGCCTGCTGATGCCGCACAACCGCGCGCTGCTCGTGACCGTCAGCCACGCCGCGGACATCCTGCCCGCGCTCGCGGCATGGCGCGCGCCGGCGCCGCGCGACCTCGCGCTGCCCCCGGTCGCGCCGTGACGGCTGCGGCACCGTTGGCGCCGCTCGCGGCGATGCCGCGCGACGGCGTCGACTACGTCCTCACCGACATCGACGACACACTGACGACGGACGGCGAGTTGCGCCCGGTCGCCTACGCGGCGCTGGCACGCCTTGCCGCGTCCGGCGTGCGGGTCATCCCGATCACGGGCAGGCCCGCGGGCTGGTGCGACCACATCGCGCGCATGTGGCCGGTGGCGGCGGTCGTCGGCGAGAACGGGGCATTCTGGATGCGTTACGACCGCGCCGCGCGCAAGCTCGTCAAGCATTTTCGGGTGAGCGACGCGAAGCGGGCCGAGCAACGCACGCGGCTCGCCGCGGTCGGCCGCGAGATCCTCGCCGCCGTGCCGGGTTCGGCGCTGGCATCGGACCAGCTGTATCGCGAGGCCGACCTCGCGATCGACTTCTGCGAGGACGTGCGGCCGCTGCCGCGCGCAGACGTCGAGCGCATCGTCGCGCTGATGGAGGCGCACGGCATGACGGCGAAGGTGTCGTCGATCCACGTCAACGGCTGGTTCGGCCGCTACGACAAGCTGACGATGACGCGCGAGCTGTTCGCCGACGTGTTCGGCACGGATCTCGACGCGGCGCGCGCGCGCTGCGTGTTCGTCGGCGACTCGCCGAACGACGCACCGATGTTCGCGTATTTCCCGCGCAGCGTCGGCGTGGCGAATGTCCGCGCGTTCGTGGACCGGATGCCGGCGTTGCCGGCCTATGTGACGACGCAGGCGGGCGGCGAAGGATTCGCCGAGGTCGTCGACCACCTCGGGTCCGACCCTATTTAGTCGGGCGCGACGTGGCGCCGTGGCGCTGCCTGTTCCCGATTAAATAGGGTCGGACCCTAGTGCGCGAGCGCGGCGAGCCTGGACGTGTCGACGGACTTGATCGCGGCGACAAGCGTCTCCGGCGGGACGTTGTTGCCGTGCGCGCTGATCGTGAAGCGGTTGCCGACGAGCACGTCGAACGAGCCGCTCTTCGCGGCCTTGTCGTACTGCTCGTGGACGAGCTGGCCGTCGATCCGCTGCGTCCGTTCGTACGTCGAGCCCGACTCCTTCTCCACGTTCGGGTCGAACTTGGACGCGAGCCCGGCGAGGCCCGACATCGACCCCAGGTCCACGATCTCGAGCGTGACGTGCGTGCCTGCGGAGTCGCCGTAGTTGCCGGTTGCGCTGCTCCCCTTCATCCCCATCGCCTCGCCGTTCTGGCCCGCGGTGTCCGTCTGCGGGAGGCCCGCCACCGACGTCGGCAACAGGCCTTTCAGCTCGCGGAAGTCGACGGGCTTGACGTCCTTGCCGCCGGACAGCATCGTCCCCACGGCGGCCATCGCCTGCGCGGCGTCGACCTTGGACGCCGCGGCGGCCTGCGCGTCGCCGCCGCTCGCCTTGGCCGCCTTCTCCGCGGCCTCGGCGTCGGCGCCCATCTTCTGCAGTTGCTGCATCGCGTCCTTCATCCGCGCCTTGTCCGCATCGGTCTTGCCGCCCAGCATGCCGGCGAGCACGCCCGCGGCGGCGTCGTCCGTGGACGATTGCGACGCGGACGACACCGACATGCCCGCCATCCGCGCCGCGCTGAAGCCGGTCATCGCCATCAGGCCGCCGACGACCATCGCGACGAGCATGTACAGCACGATCGTGCAGATGACGACGACGGCCGTGTAGCCGAACGCCTTGTCCGCCGGCGAGCGCATCAGCACGGGCAAGCCGAGGTACATCAGGTAGAGGCTGTACAAGGCGCCGATGATGCCCAGGATGCCGAGCATCGGGATGATGCTGAACAGGCTCGCGACCCACGCCGCGGTAAAGCTGTAGGCCGCCACCTTCAGCGCGCGCAGCGAGTCCTTCTGGCCGCCGAACGTCGGCGCCAGCGCGTTGATGATCATCGCGTCGATATAGAGGCCGATGACCGTCAGCACGATGGTCATGATCATCTGCACGATGCCCGCGCCGATGGGCGTGCGCACCGTCACGCCAAACACGGTGGTTCCAATCAGCGCGAGCCCGATGAACGACGCGAGCGCGGAGAGGATGACCAGCGGGACGACGTAACCGCCGATGATCTGGCCGGACGTGCGCGACTCGGCCGCGATCACGGGCCACTCCGTCTTTGGCGACAGCAGGATCGCCTTCACGCGCGCCAGGATGCCCGACGGATTCACGTTGCGCAGCGCGTCGGCCGCGTCGTGCGCGGTGGCCGACGCATCCGAGCCGCCGAAGCTGGACGACGACGAAGACGACGATGAAGACGCCGGCGGCGGCGTGAACGACGACCCGGTGGCAGCGGCGGCGACCGGCGCGCCGCAATGTCCACAGAACTTGGCGTCGTCGTCGATCGACTTGCCACACTTGGCACAGAACATGGCGAACCTCCCTCAAGGTTGGCGCGCGGGGCGCGTGCGACAGCGCCAGCGCGAAGCGCGCATTGTCGCTCCAATCGAGGCGGGGTGGGCAAGCGGCGGACGTCCGCTTGCGCGTCGAATTTTCCGCGCGACAGCCTGCAGCTGCGGTGCTAGCGCGTGCCGCCGGCGGCAGCGGGCCTGCGGAACGGCAGCACGTCGAAACCGGCAAACTGCGAGTGCGGCCCGAGCGATTCCTCGATGCGCAGGCCCTCGTTCCACTTGGCCATCCGTTCGCTGCGCGCGAACGAGCCGACCTTCAGCTGGCCGGCGTTCCACCCGACGGCGAGGTGGACGATCGCCGTGTCCTCGGATTCGCCGGACCGCGCCGACACGATCGTGCCGAAGCCCGCCTTGCGCGCCATGTCCAGCGCAGCCTTCGTTTCGGTGACGGTGCCCGCCTGGTTCGGCTTCAGCAGCACCGCGTTGCACGCGTGATCGACGGCGGCCGCCTCGACGCGTTCCGCGCTGGTGGTCAGGTAGTCGTCGCCGATGACCTGCAGCCGCCCCGCCATCGCCTTCGTGAACGCAATCCACGCGATCCGGTCATCCTCGGCGAACGGATCCTCGATCGACACGATCGGATAGCGGTCGACCCAGCGGACGAGCATCTCGGCCATGCCGTCGCGATCGAGCTCGCGGCCTTCCAGCGCGAGCCGGTAGCGCCCGTCGCGGCCAAACTGCGAGGCCGCGATGTCCAGCGAGATCGCGGCGTCGCTGCCGGGCCGCAGGCCGGCCTTCTCGATCGCACGCACGAGCATCTCGAGCGCATCCTCGTTGGACGCGAACAGCGGCCAGTAGCCGCCCTCGTCGGCGACGCCCGCGATCTTGCCGGCGTCGCGCATCAGGTCGCCGGCTGCGCGGTAGATCTCCGCGACCATCGCGAGCGCGTCGCTGAACGTCCATGCCCCGATCGGCATCACCATGAAGTCCTGGATGTCCACGCGCTGGCCTGCGTGGGCGCCGCCGCCGAAGATCTGGATCTCGGGCAGCGGCAGCGTCACCTCGCGGCCTTGCGCCAGGTGCTTCCACAGCGGCACGCCGTTGGCCGCCGCGGCCGCCTGCGCGACGGCCAGCGAGACGGCCGTCAACGTGTTGCCGCCGAGCTTCGATTTCTCCGGCGTGGCGTCCATCTCGATCAATTCGTAGTCGATCGCCTGCTGGTCCTGCACGTCGCGGCCGGCGAGCCGCATCGTGATCGGCTTGTTGACGTGGGCGATGGCCATCATCACGTCCTGGCCGCCGAAGCGCTCGGTCCCGTCGCGCAGGTCGACCGCCTCGCCGCTGCCGCGCGACGCGCCCGCCGGCGCGATGGCGCGCCCGCGCACACCGCTCGCGAGCTCGACGTCGACTTCGATCGTGGGACGGCCGCGCGAATCCCAGACGCGGCGGCCGCGAACGCGGCGGATGGTGCTCGTGGTCATGGCTTGGCAGAGGTGTTCGGTCCGGGTGGCGTCAGGCCGCGCGTGCCCAGCGGGCGGCAAGCGTGGCGACGTTCGGCACGGCAGAGGCAAGATGCGTGCGCGCGAAATGGCGCACGTGGTCGCGGTCCGCGGCGGTGATCAGGTATTCGGCCGGCGACCGGCCGTCGACACGGCCGAGCAGCAGCCCCGGCAGCAGCGCGGCGGTCCGCGCGTCCAGCGCGGGCCATGGCTCCCACGCCACGTGCTGCCGGTACGCGTCGACGAGCGCCGCATAGGCGTCCAGGTAGCGTCCACGCGCCGCGGGGCGCCAGACGCCCTTCAGCAGCAGGTGGTTGAGCACGAACGCGAGGTCGAACGCGGGATCGCCATACCAGGCGCATTCGGCGTCCAGCACGACCGGGCCGGCCGGCCCGATCAGGATGTTCTTCGGCGAATAGTCGCCGTGGACGAGCACCCGTTTCGTCCGTGCGGTGACGGTTGCCAGGCGCTCCAGCGTCGCCGCGAGGTCCGGGTGGCGCGCGCCGGTGGCGAGCAGGTAGGGCTCGAGCCGGATGGCGGCGAAGATGGCGTCGGTGGCGAACGCGGCGGCGACCGCGGGCCGATCGGCGGTCGCCGCGTGGATCCGACCCAGCACGTCGCCCACCGCGGCGGCGGTATCGACGTCGACGTGGCCGTCGCGCAGCAGGGCCTTCCAGACCGGGTGGTCGCCGGGGTCGAGCCACTCCATCGCAAACGCGCCTGCCTCCGCATCCTCGCCGAGCACCGCGGGCACGTGCCCCGGGACGATCCCGGCGGCCGCGCGCAACCACGCGAGCTCGTAGCGATTGCGGACCACCGGGGCATGCCAATCGGCCGCAACCCGCAATTTCGGCAGTGCGCGCTTGACGCAGAGGGTCCGCCCGGGCAGCGTGACCTTGACGATGTCGGAGGACACGCCGCCCCCAAGTGCCTCGACGTCCATAGTGGTGTCAGCACTCACTATCGTCATACGGAGCAACAGACGACGAACGGCGGCAACGTCCTCCCCGAGGGCCCGCGACGTCGTGACGGAGGACTCACCGCTCATCGGCGGGACCTCCCGACAGGAATGCTATTTGCATAAGATTGCTCTCACGGTGTCACAGCCGTGTCATCCAAGCAGTTGAGATTGCAAGGGACGGGGACCCCGGCGGCCGTCGGGAATCGTGGGGAGGGGACGATGGTTCGCTACGGATTCAGCATCAAGACGCGGCACGGACAGCGCGTCGAGCACATCCAGATCATGGCGCATTCGGCCGAGGATGCGGAGCGCCGGCTACGCCAGATGTACCACCATTGCACGATCGTCGAACGCCGCGAGAGCAACGTGGTGCACCGGGTCGAGGCGCTGGACGTCGAGAACATCATCGGCCTCATCAGCGGTTCACCGACGATCTCCCCCGAGCACGTCGGTGGCCGCTAACTCCTCCGCAAGCGCCGCGTAGTCCGTCGCGCCGCGGCTCTGCGGCGCCAGCCTGAAGATGTCGGTGCCGAGCGCCGGGCTCTCCGCGAGTCGCGCGCTTTCGCGGATCACCGTCGTGCAGATCTCGTCCGGCCGCAGGCTTTCGGTCATCTGCTCGCGCACCTGCGCGCTCATCTTGCGGCGCATGTCGTAGCGCGTCAGCACGTAGCGGCGCGGCAGCCGTTGCTTGAACACCGGCTCCAGCGCATTGAGCGCGCGCTCGACATCGCGCGCGCCCTGCAGCGCCAGGTAGTCGGCCGACACCGGGATCAGCACGAGGTTGGCGGCGAAGATCGCGTTCAGCGACAGCGCGTTCAGCAGCGGCGAGCAGTCGATGACCACCGGCAGCGGTGTGAATGCCGGCGCGTGCAGCGCCTGGCGCAGCCGCGTGACGATGCCCACGCCCTTGCCCAGCAGCGAGTCGATCTTGGCGAGTTCGAGGTGCCCGGGGCACAGCAGGGCGCCGCTCTTCGTCACCTGCGCGATGTCGTCGAGCGGCCGCTGCCGCACGAAAAAGCCGTAGATGCTCTCGTCCGCCGAGCGCGGCGTCACGCCCAGCACGTGCGACAGGTGTGCCTGCGGGTCGACGTCCACGCCAAGCGGGCGCGTGCCACGTTGCGCGATCGCGGCGAGGAGGTTGAGCGACGTCGTGGTCTTGCCCACGCCGCCCTTCTGGTTGAAGACTGCGATGACCGGCATTCCGCTATCATCGCGTACTCCGCCCCGGGACCCTTGCCGCGTCCTTCACCGGTCCGCCCGTACGTCGTGTCTTCCTCCCCCGTCCAGTTCGTCGTCATGGCCGCCGGCCAGGGCAAGCGCATGCATTCGGCGCGGCCCAAGGTGCTGCACCGGCTCGCCGGCGAACCGATCGTCGCCCACGTGCTGGCGGCGGCGCGTTCGCTCGCGCCGACGGCGCTGGCCGTCGTCGTCGGGCATGGCGCGGATGCCGTGCGCGCCGCGTTGCATGCGCCGGACCTCACGTTCGTCGCGCAGGACCCGCCGCGCGGCACCGGCGACGCCGTTCGCGTGGCGCTCGCCGCGCTGCCGCACGAAGGCGTCACCGTCGTCGCCAACGGCGACTGCCCGCTGGTGCGACCCGCGACGTTCCGTGCGCTCGCCGAGCGCGCGGCACGCGGGCGCCTCGCGGTGCTGACGGCCCGCGTCGCCGATCCCGGCGGGCTCGGCCGTGTCGTGCGCAACGCGGACGGCAGCGTCGCGCGGATCGTCGAGGCTCGCGACGCGACGGAGGCCGAACTCGCGCTCGACGAGATCTATACCGGCGTGCTGGCCGCACCGACCGCACTGCTCGCCGCATGGGTTGCGCGTCTCGCGCCCGACAACGCGCAGCGCGAGTACTACCTCACCGACGTCGTGAAGCTCGCGCTCGCGGACACCGTCGACGTGGAAGGCGTCGTGCTCGACGACGCGCGCGAGGCAGCGGGCATCAACGACCGCGCGCAGCTCGCGGCTGCCGAAGCGCTGGTGCGCGAGCGGCGCACCGGCGAGTTGATGGCGCGCGGCGTCACGCTCGCGGACCCGCTGCGCACCGACGTGCGTGGCGAGCTTGCCTGCGGGCGCGACGTCGCCATCGACGTCGGCTGCGTGTTCGAAGGCCGCGTGACGCTCGGCGACGACGTCGAAATCGGCGCGTACTGTGTGCTGCGCGACGTGGCGCTTGGCGCGGGCACGCGCGTGCTGCCGTTCTCGCACCTGGACGGCGCGACGCTCGGTGCGCATTGCATCATCGGGCCCTATGCGCGGCTGCGGCCCGGTGCGCAGCTGGCGGACGACGTGCACATCGGCAACTTCGTCGAGGTGAAGGCCGCGACGATCGGCACCGGCAGCAAGGCCAATCATCTCGCGTACATCGGCGACGCGACGGTCGGTGCCGGCGTCAACTACGGCGCCGGCGCGATCACCGCCAACTACGACGGCGCCCGCAAGCACCGGACGGTCATCGGCGACAACGTGCACGTGGGATCGAACTCGGTGCTGGTGGCGCCGGTCGAAGTCGAGCCGGGTGCCACGATCGGGGGTGGCAGCGTCATCACCGAAAAGGCACCCGCTGACACGTTGACGCTGACGCGCGCGCCGCAGGTGTCGGTCAAGGGCTGGGTGCGGCCGCGCAAGGAACGCAAGGAGGGTGGATCGTGACGCGGGTTGGATGGCGGGCCATCGTCGTCGCAGCGATGTGCGTGTGCGCCGGAGGCACCGCGTACGCCGCGGATCCCGTGCCGGGCACCAAGGCGACGCCCCAGGCTGCCGCGCAACCGGCCCCCGCGCCGCCCGGCGCCCACAGCGCGCGACCGGCCGCTGCCGGCGTCGACGCCACCAAGATCGACTGCAAGAACGTGCAGCCCGCGTTCCGCAGCCGCTGCACGGAGATGCAGCGCGTGCAGAAGCTGTGCGCCACGGCGCCGGGCGACACGCGGAAGACGTGCATCCAGAAGAACGTGCATTACGCGCGGCTGAAGGCGGATTGCAGCGCACCGCATTCGCAACAGGCCAAGGATCGGTGCCTGGAGCGCAACAGGATGCTGGACGCGGCCGTCGCGTGCGAAGGCAAGAGCGGTGACGCGCTGAAGGCCTGCGCCGCGGCGCACCCGGTGGCGCACGAACTCAAATGACGTAACGGACGCGATGCGCGGGGCGTGTCGCAAGCGAGCGAACCATGTGTGGCATCGTAGGCGCAGCATCCGACCGTGACGTCGTCCCGGTCCTGATCGACGGCATCCGGCGGCTCGAATATCGGGGCTACGACTCGACGGGCCTCGCGGTCATCAGCGCAGGCTCCGCCCCGACGCTGACGCGGCTCGTCAGCACGGCGCGCGTCGCCGACCTGTCCGCCCAGGCCAAGCGCGAGCACCTCGCCGGCACGACCGGCATCTCGCACACGCGCTGGGCGACGCACGGCGCGCCGACGCCCGCCAACGCGCACCCGCACACGTCGCACGACGAGGTCGCGGTCGTGCACAACGGCATCATCGAGAATTTCGAGGCGCTGCGCGAAACGCTGAAGACACGCGGCTACACGTTCCGCACGCAGACGGACAGCGAGATCATCGCGCACCTCGTGCACTTCCACTGGCATGCGCCGGGCGGCGGCGACCTGCTGCGCGCGGTGCAAGCGGCGGTGGCGGAATTCCACGGCGCGTATGCGATCGCGGTGATCAGCGCGCGCGAGCCCGGACGTGTCGTCGGCGCGCGCCAGGGCAGTCCGCTCGTCGTGGGCATCGGCGACGACGACCATTTCCTCGCGTCCGACGCCGCGGCGCTGGTGCCCGTCACGCGGCGCATCGCCTACCTCGAGGAAGGCGACGTCGCCGACATCCGCCGCGAAAGCTACGGCATCTTCGACGCGAGCGGCGCGCGCGTCGACCGCCAGATCGTCGTCGTCGAGTCGGCGGGCGACCAGGTCGAGCTGGGGCCGTACCGGCACTTCATGCAGAAGGAGATCTTCGAGCAGCCGCGCGCCGTCGCGGAAACGCTCGAAGGCGTCGCCGGCATCGGCCCCGACCTGTTCGGGCCTGCCGCGGCCGGCATCCTGCCTACCGTCGAGCGCGTGCTGATCCTCGCATGCGGCACCAGCTATTACTCGGGTCTCGTCGGCAAGCAGTGGCTCGAGACGGTCGCGCGGATTCCCTGCGACGTCGAGATCGCCAGCGAGTACCGCTATCGCGACAGCGTGCCGCATGCCAACCAGCTGGTGATCGTCGTGTCGCAATCGGGCGAGACGGCCGACACGATGGCTGCGCTGAAGCACGCGCAGGCGCTGGGCCACCGCCACACGCTCGCGATCTGCAACGTCGCCACCAGCTCGATGGTGCGCCTCACCGAGATGGTCTACCTGACGCGCGCCGGCACCGAAGTGAGCGTCGCATCCACCAAGGCGTTCACGACGCAGCTCGTCGCGCTGTTCCTGCTGACGCTGACGCTCGCCAAGCTGCGCGGCCGCCTGACGGCCGACGAAGAAGCACAGTGGCTGCGTGCGCTGCGCCACCTGCCGGCCGCGATGCAAGCGGCGCTGGCGCTCGAGCCGCAGGTGATCGCGTGGGCCGAGCGCTTCGCGCGCAAACAGCATGCGCTGTTCCTGGGCCGCGGCCTGCACTACCCGATCGCGCTCGAAGGCGCGTTGAAGCTGAAGGAGATCTCGTACATCCACGCCGAGGCCTATCCCGCCGGCGAGCTGAAGCACGGCCCGCTCGCGCTCGTGGATGCCGAGATGCCGGTCGTCGCCATCGCGCCCAACGACGCGCTGCTCGAGAAGCTGAAGAGCAACCTGCAGGAAGTGCGCGCGCGCGGCGGCGAGCTCTACGTCGTCGCCGACGCCGACAGCCGCATCGCCACGGAAGCGGGCGTGCACACGCTGCGGCTCACCGAGCACGCGGGGCTCTTGTCACCGATCATCCACGTCATCCCGCTGCACCTGCTTGCGTATCACACGGCCGTGATCCGCGGGACGGACGTGGACAAGCCGCGGAACCTCGCCAAGAGCGTCACGGTCGAGTGAGGGCGCGGGTCCGCGCCGCACCTGATGGGGGCCATGGACGGCGTCCTGTCGATGGCGCCCGCGGGGCATGGCTTCGCGGGCCAACGACCGCCCAGCCGGCCCGCGTGAGTTCACCGTGCGCCGCCCACGCGTCGCGGCCATGCGCCTGACCCGTACGCACGCCGCATGGCTGATGGTCGCAGTGACGCTGATGTGGTCCATCGCCGGCGTCGTCACGCGCCAGCTCGAGCTCGCGCGCAGCTTCGAAGTGACGTTCTGGCGCAGCTTCTTCACGCTTGTCTCGTTGCTGGTGCTGCTGCCAATGGCGCAGGGCCGCGCGGTGTTCGTGGCACTGCGCCGCGGCGGCGCCGAGCTGTGGCTGTCGGGGCTCTGCTGGAGCGTGATGTTCACCGCGTTCATGGTGGCGCTGCTGCTGATGCCCGTGGCCAACGTGCTGGTCACGATGGCGGTGGGTCCGTTGCTCACCGCGCTGTTCGCGCGCCTGTTCATCGGCCACCGGATCGCGTGGCGCACGTGGCTCGCGATCGTCGTGGCGGGCGCGGGCATCGGTTGGATGTACCTGTCCCAGCTCGAAGGCCTGCCAGTCGCCGGTACGCTGGTCGCGCTGTGCGTGCCGGTCGCGGCAGCAACCAACTGGACCGTCGTGCAGCATTCGCAGCGGCATGGCCATGCGGTGGACCTCGTGCCCGCGGTGCTCATCGGCGCGGCACTTGCCGCGCTCTACACGTTGCCGCTGGCATTGCCGTTCCAGGCGACGCGCGGTGATCTTGCGTGGCTCGCGTTGTTGGGCCTCGTGCAGCTCGCCATTCCGTGCGTGCTTGCCGTGCGCTGTGGCCGTGTCCTGAAGGCGCCCGAGATGGCGCTGCTCGGCCTGCTCGAGGTGCTGTTCGGCATCCTGCTTGCCTGGGCAGGAGCGGGCGAGCAGCCTGCCCCTCAGGTGGTCACGGGCGGCACGCTGGTGGTCGGGGCGCTGCTCGCCAACGAGTTCCTGGCGTGGAAGGAAGCGCGAGACGCGTCGACTGTTCGATAAGCCCGGGCCCGCGGCTTGGTGCAGCGAGTCAGGGGGCGGCCGGCGTCTCGTCGTATTGCTGCAGCAGGTAGAGCCGCTGGTAAATCCCATCGGGAATCGCCATCAGCGCGTCGTGCGTCCCGCGCTCGACGACGCGGCCGTGGTTCAGCACGACGATCAGGTCGGCGTCGCGGATCGTCGACAGCCGGTGCGCGATGGCGACGATCGTCGTCTCGCCGCCGATGCCGGCCAGCGCGGCCTGCACTTCGCGCTCGGTGCCGCTGTCGATGTGTGACGTCGCCTCGTCGAGGAACAGCACCGCGGGCCGCCCGGCCAGCGCACGTGCGATCGCGATCAGCTGCTTCTGCCCGGACGACAGCCGTGCACCGCCTTCGCCGAGTACCGTGTCGTAGCCGTCCGGCAATGCGCGGATGAATCCGTCCGCGTGTGCGGCGCGCGCGGCCTGCGACAGGCGCTCCGCCGGGATGCCACGCCCCATGTCGATGTTCTCGCGCACGGTGGCGGCGAGCAGCAGCGGCTCCTGCGGCACAAGGCCGACCGCGGCGCGGAAATGCGCCTCGTCGATGTCGCCGATCGGCACGCCGTCGTACGTGATCGTGCCGCGCTGAGCCGTATAGAAGCGCAGCATCAGCGAGAGCAGCGTCGACTTGCCGCTGCCCGTATGCCCGACGATGCCGACGAAGCTGCCCGGCGCAATGTCCAGCGTCACGTCGTGCAGCACCGGCGCGATGGCGTCGTAGCCGAACGTCACGTCGCGCAACGCGATGCGCCCCGCGCCCACGCGACCTCGGTCGGGCCACGGCGGTTCCGACGGCTGGCGCAGCAGCGCTTCGACGCGCGCTGCCGCGACGAGTGCCTGCTGCAGGACCGCGAACTGCATCGTGATGTGGATCAGCGGCTCGATGACCCGCGCCACGTAGGCGATGAACGCGTACAGCAGCCCGACCTCGACGACGTGCACGCGATCCGTCCCTACCGCGGCGACGATGGCGGCAATCAGCAGGATGTTGGCGAAGTCGAGCGCGGGCCGCAGCAGCCATGCGTTGGCGCGCAACGTCTCGCGGCGCGCTGCGTAGTGCAGCTCGTTGGTCCGCGCGAAGCGCGCCGCGAAGCGCGTTACCGCGCCAGCGGCCTGCAGCACGCTCATGCCTGCGATGCCCTCGGCCATCTGCGCGTTGATGTCGCTGCGCAACTCGCGCGTACGCGCCGCGGCGGCAGCGGACAGTCGCTCGTAGCCCCAGACGATCGCGATCGCCGCGGGGACGAGCAGCAGCACGATCAGCATCAGCCGCCAGTCGAGCCACAGCATCGCGACGATGACGCCGAACAGCAGCGTGAGCCCCACCAGCATCTCGAACAGCACCTGCGTATACAGCTGCTTGACCGACTCGGTGTCGTTCGTGATGCGCGTGACGAGCTGCCCGGTGATCGCGCCGTCGAAGAAGCGCATGGGCATCCGCAGCACGTGCGCGTACACGCGCTCGCGCAGCCGTTGCACGGAGCGCATCGACAGGCCCGCGAGGCGTAGCAGCTGGCGGTAGCGCAGGACGCTTGCGGCGGCGGCGCACGCGAACGCGCCACCGAGCACGAGCGCGATCATCGGCACGTCCGCCACGCGGGGCACGAGATACGTGTCGATGAAGCGCTTGCCGAGCAGCGGTGCGGCGGCATCGAGCAGGCCCGCGACGGCCAGCCACAGCGCGGCTCGCACCGCGTCGCGGCGGTCGGGCCACGCGGAGTTCACCAGCAGTCGCAATGCGCCGCGGCGATCGACGGCCCGGGTCGGCTGCGGGGTCAGCGTGGCGGTTTCGGCGAGGGCCATCACGCACTCTCCAGTGCGGCCTCGAGCTGCTGGTAACGCCACTGCGTGGCGTACCAGCCGTCGCGCGCGACCAGCGCGGCGTGCGTCCCGCGCTCCGCCACGTGCCCGGCCTTCAGCACGACGATCTCGTCGGCGTCGACGACCGCGGACAGCCGATGGCTCACGATAACGGCCGTGCGACCGGCGCGCGCTTCGCGCAGGTGCGAAAGGATCCGCGCCTCGGTGGCCGTATCCACCGCCGACAGCGCGTCGTCGAGCAGCAGCAGCGAGGCGTCGGACAGCAATGCGCGGGCAATCGCCACGCGTTGCCGCTGGCCGCCGGACAGCGTGACGCCGCGCTCGCCAACGCGCGTGTCGAAGCCGTCGGCAAACCGCTCGACGTCGTCCACCAGGTCGGCGCGGCGCGCCGCTTCGACGATCTCGGCGCGCGTCGCGTCGGCGCGTGCCAACGCGATGTTCTCCGCGATTGTCGCGGAGAACAGGAACGGCTCCTGCGGCACCCACGCAATGGCCTCGCGCAGCGCAGCCAGCGTGAAGTCGGGCAGTGGCACGTCGCCCCACACGAAGCGCCCGCGCGCCGGTTCGTAGTGGCGCAGCAGCAGGTGGACGAGCGTCGACTTGCCGGCGCCCGTCGCGCCGACGACACCCAGCGTGCGCCCCGGCGCGAGCGCGAACGACACGTCGGCGAGCGCGGGCGCCGCGCTGTCTGCGTACGCGAACGTCACGCGCTCGGCGCGCAGCGTGCCGGCGGGCGGTGTTGCGACGATGCCGGCATCCGCGACGGTGAGCGGCGCACGCAACACGGGGTCGAGCCGTGCCCACGCCGCCTTGCCACGCTGGACGAGCGCCAGCACCCAGCCGGCGGCGAACATCGGCCAGATCAGCTGGACGAGGTACATCGTGAATGCGGCCAGCGTGCCGATCGTCAGCTCGCTGTGCCACACGAGCCAGCCGCCGAGCACGAAGGTCAGCAGCGTGGCCGCGGCGAGCGACACGCCGACGGTCGGCTCGAACGCGGCTTCCCAGCGCTGGGCGCGCAACGATGCGTCGGTGGCCGCCTGGGCGCGCGCCGCGAAATCGCGGTTGGCCCGCGCCTCGAGCCCCAGCGCGCGCAGCGTGCGTACGGCGGTGATCGATTCCTGGACGTCGCCGTTCAGGTCCGAGAAACGGTCGAGCGCTTCGCGCGACGCATCGTGGACGTGGCGCGAAATGATGAAGAAGCCCCATGCCATGAACGGGAAGGGCAGCAGCGCAACGAGGCCCAGCCGCCAGTCGACGCCCACGGTCATCATCGCGACGACCAGCACGAGCGTCAGCGTGCCGTCGAAGCCGGCCAGGAACGCTTCGCCGGCCGTCATCTCGACGGCGTCGATGTCGTTGGTCGCGCGCGCCATCAGGTCGCCGGTGGACACGCGGTGGAAATATGCAGGCGCCTGCAAGGCAAGGCGCGCGAACAGGTCGCGGCGCAGCTCGAGCCCCATCCGGTACGCCGCCGTGAACAGCGCCAGCCGCCAGCCCGCGCGCATCAGGTAGATCGCAAGGCCCATCGCGAAGAGGATCGCGATCTCGCGCCAGAGCGCCGCGCCGCCCAGCTGGTGCGCAACGAGCGCGTCGATGATGTGCCCGACGCGGCGCGGGATCCATACGGTGAGGACGGCGATCGCGACGAGCATCAGCCCGGCGCCCGCGTAGGCGCGCCAGTGTCGTGCCGCGAAGCGGGCAATGTGGGCAGAGAGGGTCAAGGGCGCACGCCGCGCGCGACGGGCGGCGGCCGCACGATTTTATCCGGCGGCCGCTGCCGGCCGTCCGTCCGGACGACGATGCCACGCGTCTTGGCGCGCCCGTGGCGCCGGTGTAGGCTTTGTACGAACAGGCAACGCGCCTGCCACACGAGCCTCCGGCGGTCATGGTGTCGGAGGGCCGTTGTGCGGAAGTGCGCGGCGAGAACCGGAACATGGCTGCACCACGCGAGGAGTTGCCGGGCCGCGGAGGGCTTCGGGACGTCGGGTCACGTGCCTGGGCGTTCGGGTTTGCCACGGCGGCGGTGGCGGTCGTCACGGCGATACGGATCGGGGTGGATCCGCTGGTGGAGGGTCGCTCGCTGCTGATCCTGTTCATCCTGCCGATCGTGCTCAGTGCGTACTACGCGGGCACCACCGGCGGGCTGTGGGCGACGTTCCTCGCGTCGTCCGCCAGCGCGTACCTGCTGATCTCACGGACCGGGGCGCGCGATTTCCTCGGCTCCACCGACGTGATCGCGCTGTCCGTGCTGGTGGTCACCGGGGTCCTGGTCACCTGGCTGTGCGGACGACGCGCGGCGTCGACGCCGCGGCTGGACGCAGCGGACACCGAGCCCATCGAACGCAAGATACTGGCGGGATTCCTGCTGGCGATGGTCGTGATCGCGGTGATCGGCGGCCTCGCGTACCAAAGCACGCAGCGCACGCAGAACAACGCACTGGTCGCGTCTGCCGCCAAGCGCGAAGTGAGCGACCTCTTCGCGCTCGTCAACGCGGTTCGCGACATCGAGACCGATGCGGGCCGCTATGTGATCACCGGCGACGAGGCGCAGACCGTGGCGCTGCGCCGCGCCGCGGCGTCGGCACGCGAAATCCTCGCGCGCTTGCCGCGACCGGACGACGACGGGAGCGCCCGGAGTGCCGAATACCGCTCGCTCGCCACGTTGCTGGAACGCAGGATCACCGTCGCCGACGATCTGGTCGCGCTGAGGCGGCGGAGCCTGGCCGACGCGACGACGGCCGTCGCCACGGGCGAAGGCCGCGGACTCACGGCGGAAATCAACCGGACGGTCGGGCTGCTCGAGACTGCGGCGGACGCCGTGGCACAGACGAGCGAGCGCGACGTCCAATACTACGCGCGCGCGACACAGACGGCCACGGTGATCGCCAGTGGCATCGCGCTCGCGACGCTGCTGGCAGCGATGGTCCTCGTCAGGCGCGGCTTCGCCGAGCGGCGCCGTGCCCATGCCTTCCTCGCGCAGGCGCACGACACGATGGAGGAGCGCGTCGCCGAACGCACGGCGGAGCTCGCGCGGGTCAACGCGGACCTGGCGGCGCGGGAGGAGCAGTTCGCAGGGATCGTTGCCTCGGCCATGGATGCAATCATCACGACGGACGACCGGTTCCACGTGGTGCTGTTCAACCAGGCTGCGGAGCGCATCTTCGGCTATGCCGCGGCGGAGATGATGGACCAGCCGCTCGATCGCCTGATCCCCGCGCCGGAGCGCGCGGCGCATCCGCGGCAGATGGCGGAGTTCGGCAGGCAGCAGGCCGCGCCACGCCGGATGGCGGCTGCGCGGATGATCCACGGCGTGAGGGCGAGCGGCGAGAAATTCCCGATCGAAGCCTCGATCTCGCAGGTGAATGCCGCGGGCGGCCGCTATTTCACGGCCATCCTGCGCGACAACACGGAGCGCGTCGCCAGCGACGCAGCGCGCGCCGAAAGCGAGGCGCTACTGCGCATGCTCATGGACTCCGTGCCGGTCCTGCTCGCGCACCTCGACGCCGACCGTCGCTACAAGTTCGTCAACCAGGCCTACGCCGCGTGGTGGAACCGCGATCCCGCGGACATGATCGGATTGCGCATCGACGACGTCGTCGACCCGAGGTTATTGTCCGTGACGCGTGCCGACATCCAGCGCGCGCTGGGCGGCGAGACCGTGGCGTTCACCCGCATCGTCAACCGCGGTGACGACCAGGAGCGGTATGTCCGGGGCGTCTTCGTCCCGGAATCCGCGGTCGCCGGCACGTGCAACGGCGTCTTCGTCATGGTGCACGACCAGACCGCGCAGCGCCAGACGGAGCAGCTGCTGGCGCAAAGCCAGAAGCTCGAGTCGCTCGGAACCCTCGCGGGCGGCATTGCCCACGACTTCAACAACATCCTGCCTGCGATCCTGGGCTTCGCCCGGCTCGCGGAAGAAGCGCTTCCTGCCGATCACGCGGCGCGCGCCGCGCTCGACAACATCGAGAAAGCCGCGCTGCGCGCAAGCGACCTCGTGCGCCGCATCCTGCAGTTCGCGCGCCAGGACGCGAGTTCTCCGCAGCGCATCGACCTCGTCGATGCAACGCGCGATGCGCTGAAGCTCGCGCATTCGATGGTTCCCGCGAAGGTGTCGATTCGGGAGCACTTCCCGCCATCGCCGGTACCGGTGATGGCGCAGGCCGCGCAGGTCTACCAGATCGTGGTCAACCTGGTGGGCAACGCGGCGCACGCGATCGGCGACGCGCCGGGAGTCATCGAAGTCACGGTCGAAGCCGTGGACGGCGATGCGGGGACCGGCGCGCCGAACGCGCCGATCGGGCCGTGCGCACACCTGCGCGTGCGCGACTCCGGCAGCGGCATGACCGCCGACGTACGGGCACGCATCTTCGACCCCTTCTTCACCACCAAGCCGGCGGGCAAGGGCACCGGGCTCGGGCTGTCGATCATCCACGGCATCGTCACGACGTTGGGCGGCACGGTCCGCGTGGACAGTGAACCCGGGCGCGGCTCGACGTTCGAGATCGCCTTGCCGCTGGCCGCAGACGAGCCACCCGTGGCCGCGGCCGCGGCGGCGACCCCCGCACGCGGCTCCGCGCGCCGCGTGCTGTTCGTGGACGACGAATCAGCGCTCGTCCTCCTGGCGCGGCGCGCGCTCGAGCGACTCGGGAACCGGGTCGACGGCTACGACGACCCGCACGCCGCACTGGCGGCATTCAAGGCGGAGCCCGGGGCATTCGACGCGGTCATCACGGACCAGTCGATGCCCGGCATGGCCGGCCTGGACCTCGCGGCGGCCATCCTCGCCGAGCGACCGGGACAGCCGGTCATCGTCGCCTCGGGCTACGTTCGCGACGCGGACCGCGCGCGCGCGACGTCGCTCGGCGTCACGGCGATCATCGAAAAGCCCACGCTGATGGAACAGTATGCGGCGGTGCTCGATACGGCGCTCGGTGGCCGGGTCGAGGGGTCGGTGACGCCGCCCGCCGGCTGAAGCCGGGCGCGTGTCGAGAATTGTCGGGCGACCGCGGCGGCGCGGGGCGCACGATGCGCGGCATTGTCACGAAAGGGGGAACGCATCATGAACCGATCCATGGGAATCCTGTGCGCGGCGCTCGTCGCCGCCGGAATGCTGCTGGGCGGCTGCGGCAAGGACGATGCCGTCAAGGAAGCCGCCAAGGCGGACGCGAAGGCGGGGGTGCCGGCACCAGGCATCGAGGAGACCAAGGCGATCGCCGAGGAAGCGTACATCTACGCGTTCCCCATGATCGCGGCATACAAGGCGATGTACGAGTTCAACGTCGACAAGACGTCGCCGCAGTACAAGATCGGCTTCAACGAAATCTGGAACGATGCCAAGACGTTCACGCCCAAGGACACGGCGATCGTCACGCCTAACTCGGATACGCCGTACTCGATGCTGCAGGCGGACCTGCGCGCCGAGCCCATCGTCTTCTGCGTCCCCGCGGTCGAGAAGAAGCGCTACTACTCGGTGCAGCTCACCGACATGTACTCGTTCAACTACGGCTACGTCGGGAGCCGCG
>JAFEDG010000028.1 GCA_018241745.1 Pseudomonadota bacterium | reverse complement strand
CGACAGCGCGCCCAACGGAGGACGCATCGACTGGGCGTGGTCCGCGCAACGCATCGCGCGGCTCGTGCGCGCTTGCGAGTGGGGCAGCGTGCCCAACGATTTCGGACGCGTCACCGCCGCCGTCCCCGGTCGCCCCGCGTTCGAGGTTGCGTCCGCCACTTGCGTTGCGCTCGATGCCGAACCAGGCACCGTATTGGCGAGCGATGCGGAATCCGTCACGGTCGCGTGCGGCGAGGGAGCGGTACGCCTGACGTGGCGCCCCGGGTATCGCGCAGCTGATTCGGGGCGCGCCGTGCGTCGGTCATCGAGCGGTTGCGCGCCTGCGGAGTCGGCAACCCGCAACGCATCCAACGTTGTCACATGGCTCGCAGATCGCGCCCGGCAAACCCCGGATGCCGCCGCCATCGTCGAGCGTGGGCAGGTCACGACGCATGGCATGTTGTCGCAACGCGCCGGCGCGATGGCCAACGCCTTGCAACTCGCCGGCGTCCAGCCGGAAGACGGCGTCGGCATCCTCCTGCCCGCCGGCGCGGAGTTCATCGCGGCGGCGCTGGGCGCCATGACGGCGGGTGCGTGCTACGTGCCGCTCGGGTTGTCGTCGCCACCCAAGCGGCGCGAGGTCGAGGTTGCCGAAGCGGGCATCACGCACGTGGTGACGATGCGCCAATGGGCAGGCGCCGTGCCGTCTGCGGTCCCTGTCGTGCTGATGGACGCCCTGCCGGGTGCTGCACGGGCGTCGGAGGCTGCGGCCATCGACGGCGACGCATGCGCGTACCGGATCTTCACGTCCGGCTCGACGGGACGGCCGAAGGCTGTCGAGATCCCCCACTCCGCGCTCGCGAACCTGATTGATCACTACCGTCATGCGTTGGCACTCGCGGCCGACGATCGCATGTCGATGCTGGCGCACCCCACGTTCGACGCGTCGGTCGCGGACATCTGGCCGATCCTTGCCGCGGGCGGCGCGGTGAATGTGCCCCCCGCCGGGTTGCTCCGCGATCCTCCCGCGCTGCGCGATTGGCTCGTCGCATCCCGCTGCACGTGCGCGTTCGTGCCTACCGCGATAGGCGAGCGCCTGATCGCGATGGAGTGGCCACGCGACACCGCGTTGCGCACGCTGCTGACCGGCGGCGAAGCGCTGCATGGCCGGCCGCGCGCAGGCCTTCCGTTCCGCCTGATGAATACGTACGGACCCACCGAGAACACCGTCGACAGCCTGTGGGCGGAGATCGGGCCCGGCAGCGGTCGGCCCCCCATCGGCCGCCCGCTGCGCGGCGTCAGCGCGCGGGTTGTCGACGCGACCGGCGCCGACGTGGCGCCGGGAACGTTGGGCGAACTCGTGCTCGGCGGCGCCCAGGTCGCGCGCGGTTACCGCGGCCAACCGGAGCTGACCGCGGAGCGCTTCGAGGCGGACCCCCATGCGCCCGGCCGCCGGCGCTATCGCACCGGTGATCGCGTCTGTGTCGGTGCAGACGGCGAGTTCGAATTCCATGGGCGCATCGACGACCAGGTGCAGCTGCTGGGCGTGCGCGTCGAGCCTGGCGAGATCGCCGCGCTGCTCATGGCCGACGCGCGCGTGCAGGAAGCGGTCTGCCTGCCGGTGCTCGTCGACGACCGGGCCGTCGGCCTCGTCGCGCATGTGGTGCCCGCCACATCGTCGCGCCTCGACCCGGCCCTCGCGCAAAGCCTCCTCGCGCGACTCGGCGAACAATTGCCGCCCGCCGTCCTGCCGCGCGAATGTGTGTTGCACGTGGAGTTCCCGCGCACGACGGCGGGCAAGGTCGATCGCCATGCACTGCGTGCGCTCGCGCCATCCACTGCCGAGGGCGCGGCGGCAGACGGCGATCCCGTCGCAACGATCTGGCACCGCGTACTGGCGCATGCGCAGGGCGACGTCACGCGCGGCACGTTCTGGGAGCACGGCGGCGACTCGCTCGGCGTCATGGACCTGCTGCTCGCGGTCGAGACGCAACTCGGCGTGCGCGTGCCTGTCGGTCACTTCCTGGCGGCGCCGACGCTGGCCGGCTTGCGCGCGCTCGCGCGCGACGTGCCGCGCGCCGTCGTCACGGAACTGTGTCCTGGCGCCACGCCGCCGCTCGTCTGCTGGTATGGCCTCAGCGGCGACCTGGAGCCGTATGCGCGGCTCGTGAGCACATGGCACGGGCGACGCCTGCTCGGGATCCTGTCGCCGGCGATGGCCATCGACGCCGCGCGCCCCGATTCCATCGAGACTGCCGCGCGAGAAGGCCTCGCAGCGCTGCGTCGCGCCGGCGTGCACGACGCGCCGGCAATGCTCGGGTACTCGTGGTCTGGCAAGGTCGCGTTCGAGGCGGCGCGCCAGCTCGCCGCGGCAGGAACGCCGTCACCGTTCGTGGGGCTGGTCGGGAGCCTGCCGCCGCTGCGCCCGCGCAGTCCGGCCGGCCGCTTGTGGCGCGTGCTGCGATGGGGTCCGGCCACGGTGCTGCGACGGCTGCGCAAGGCGCCCCCGACACCCGCGCGTGTCGCCAAGGCGTTCCGCCGCCTGGCGTGGATGCTCGGCACGCACGGCGCCACGCCGGAGACCACGCAACGACGCGCGCCGCTGGCAGAAGCGCTCGCGAGCGTTGGGTATCGCTACTGCCCACCCGCGGACCAGCGAATCGTGATCCACCTGTTCCGCGACACCGCGTCGCGTGATCGGGTGATGGACCTGGGCTACTACCGCCTCGATCACCCCGACATGGGCTGGGGCGAGTGGGCCGGCGCGCAACCGGTCGTGCATTGGATCGACTGCGACCACGAGTCGCTGCTCAAGGAGCCCCACGTGCGTCGGGTTGCCGACACGCTGGCCGTGTGCCTCGAACAGGTTGCGCCCCGCGTCGCAATGGCCTGATCCTGTCGACTTGGACACGACATCACTGAACTCGCCTGCGCCGCTTCCCCCGTCGCGCAGCGAAGCTTTCGCCTTCTGGCTCAAGCTCGGCTTCATCAGCTTCGGCGGTCCCGCCGGCCAGATCGCCGTCATGCACGAGGAACTCGTCGTACGCCGGCGCTGGATCTCCGAGCGCAGGTTCCTGCACGCGCTGAACTACTGCATGGTGCTCCCGGGACCGGAAGCGCAGCAGCTCGCCACGTACGTCGGCTGGCTCCTGCATCGGACCTGGGGCGGCATCGTCGCGGGTGGGCTGTTCGTGCTGCCTTCGCTGATCCTGCTCATCGTCCTGTCGTGGATCTACATCGCGTTTGGCGAAGTCCCGCTGGTCGCCGGCCTGTTCCATGGGATCAAGCCCGCGGTGACGGCCATCGTCCTCTTCGCCGCGTACCGGATCGGTTCGCGCGCGCTGCGCAATGGGGTGTTGCGCACGATCGCTGCGGCTTCGTTCATGGCGATCTTCATGCTGCAGGTCCCCTTCCCCTACATCGTGCTCGCCGCTGCCGTCGTCGGCTGGCTTGGCAGCCGGATGGCGCCCGCATACTTTCGTCCGGGTGCCCGCCATGCGGGCAAGGACGCACAATACGGGGCCGCCGTCATCGACGACGACACGCCGCCACCGCCGCATGCACGCCTGTCCGCCGTCCGCACCGCCAAGGTGGCCGGCATCGGTTTGGGTCTCGCGGTGCTTCCGTTTGCGGCCCTCGCGTGGACGTACGGATGGAACGGCACGTTGACGCAGATGGGCTTGTTCTTCACCAAGGCTGCATTGCTCACCTTCGGTGGCGCGTATGCCGTGCTGCCTTACGTTTACCAAGGCGCCGTCGACACCTACGCGTGGCTGACGCCCTCGCAAATGATCGACGGACTCGCGTTGGGCGAGACAACGCCGGGCCCGCTGATCATGGTGGTCGCGTTCGTGGGGTTCATCGGCGCGTGGGCCAAGGCGGCGCTGGGAAGCCACGGCCTCGTTGCCGCTGGAGTCGCAGGCGCGATCGTAGCGACCTACTTCACGTTCCTGCCGTCGTTCCTGTTCATCCTGATCGGCGGTCCGCTGGTGGAAGCGACGCACGGCGATCTCAAGTTCACGGCGCCGTTGACGGCGGTGACTGCCGCCGTCGTCGGCGTCATCGTGAACCTGGCCGTCTTCTTCGCGCTCCACGTGCTGTGGCCGCAGGGGCTGCATGGCCGCTTCGACGTGCCGTCGCTGCTGATCGGCGTACTCGCTGTCGCGGCGCTCTTCAGGTTCAGGATGGGCGTGATCCCGGTGATTGCAGGATGCGCGGTGCTCGGGCTCGCCTTGACACTGCTGGCGGCCTCATAGCGGGTAGGCAGGCGTATCGTGCAACGCATGAGTGTCGCGTTCGCCCGGGCGGCGCTAGTTCAACCCTCCCACATACAGCACCCCGCCGCTCCAGGTCGCATTCCCGCCACCCGCGATCGATGCCCACTCGATCGTGTTGTTCTTCACGTTGGCCAGTATGCGGTACTTGTATCCGCGTACGACCAGCGAGTAGATGTTGAGCCCCTCCTGCGTTGGAATGCTGCCGATCACCGCCGAGGTGTTGGGTGCCGTGAATGGCGTGGGGGTCGTCGGGAAGTTGACGTTGGTGCCCCCCTGGTACGTCTGCGTGTCGAACGTGAACGTCGTATTGTTGAAGTTGTTGTCGCTGGTCGTCAGCGACATGTTGAACGTCGGGCCGGTGCCGCTTTGCGGGTTGATGTTGCCCGTGGGCGTATAGGACGCCGGCGCCGTATCGTCGTCCAGCACCGTCACCGTCACGCCGTCGATCATGCCCCCCAGGCTCGCGAGCACCTGGCGATAGCGATCGGAGAACGGAAACCCGTAGGCGCCGGGATAGACCGTCGCCACCTGCTGGGCATAGGCGTTGTAGTACGCGCTGGCCGGCGCGTTCTGCGTGGGAAAGGCGGGCTCGGTCCACCACGCGCTGCTGGTGTTCGTCACCCCGGCCCGGACGAAGCCGAGGTTGAAGCCCGCCACGAGGTCGCGATACACGGCGGCGTAGATGTCGTTGCCGGCGACGTCGTGCGCGGCACCGTCCACGATGAACGGCGCGTCGCACGTGTAGATGCCGTTGTGGGCGACGAGATCGGTGGCGCTGTAGTCGAGCGTCGAGCGCTTGATCGTAATCGTATGCGTTTGCGCCGCATTCGTGAGCGTGATCACGTCGCCGGTCATCGACCCCGTGTAGTCGTAGCTCTCCGACGGCGTGCCGAAGTACGTGCCGCTGATCGCGAACTGCGTCGGGGTCGTCAGCGTTGCGACAAACGTGTCGAACTTGGCGTAGGACGCCGGCGCCTTGACGGGCGAGAGGATGCGGGCGAACGCACCGCTTGCCGTGTTGACGACGGGCGCGGTCTGGCCCGCGGCCACCGCGCCGCTCAACGCGGTCTTCAGCGCGGTGCCGGTCTGGCCCGCGGCGAATGTCAGGTGATCGATCGTCGTCGACTGGATCGACGTCTCCAGCACCAGCGGAATCGCGTAGAAATCGACGGCCGTGAGGTTGGCGTTGCCGCCTGCGCCATGCGTGTAGCTGATCTCGACCTTGTCGAAGCGCGTGTGGTAATCCGGGTCATGCGGGTTCGCGCCATCGGGCGCGTCGCTGCTGAGCGCGGTGTCGTAGGACAGGTACATGCGGCCCGCGCTGACCGTCGTCACGTTGAACGTGGCCGACTTGCCGGCCGTGATCTGCCCGCTGGCGGGGCTCACGGCCATCGAATTGCCGGTGAACTGGACGAACACCGTGTGCGTCGAATTGTTCTTGACCGTCAGCGGCAGGTAGGTCGGCGGGGCCGTGGCGCCGTCCAGAGGGGGACTCGGCGTGGTGCTTTGGCCGATGCAACCGCCAAGGGCCAGCGCCAGCGCGGCGCTTGCAGCGGCCAGCCGGCCGACATGTCGATGCTTTCGATGGGACGGATGCACGGTGGCCACTTCCAGCGTTGAAATTGCAGCGGCAAAAGCAACGGACGTGCCACTCGCCCGCGGCCCTTGGCGCTACGCTGGCAACCTTCACGCGCATCCTGCGCCCCACGGCGGCCCCCATGCTGCATGAATTCGGCCCTTCGCTCTACGTGGCAGACGGCCCGACAGTCTCCTTCCACGGCTTTCCCTACCCTACGCGCATGGCGGTCGCGAGACTCGCGGATCGCCGGTTGTGGGTGTGGTCGCCGATCGCCTTGACGTCCGCGTTGGCCATGCAGGTCCAAGCGCTCGGCCGGGTGACGTACGTTGTGTCGCCCAACAAGTTGCATCACCTGTTCCTCGCCGCGTGGGCTGCGCGCTGGCCCGCCGCAAAGCTGTACGCTCCGCCAGGGCTGGCGCGCAAGCTGCGCACGCTGCATTTCGCCGCCGACCTGCGCGACGAACCGGATCCCGCATGGGCCGACGACATCGACCAGGCGATTTTCTCGGGATCGTTCGCGCTGGATGAGGTCGCGTTCTTCCATCGCCCGTCAAGCACCGCCATCTTCGGCGACCTGATCCAGCGCTTCCCGGCGTCGAGCCTGTCGGGATGGAAGCGCGTGGTGATGCGCCTCAGCGGCCTCGTCGGCGCGCAAGGCGGCACGCCGATCGACTGGCGGATGAGTTTTGTCCGGCGCGCACCGGCGCGCGCGGCGCTGTGCAAGGTGCTGGCCTGGAACCCGACGCGGCTGCTGATCGCGCACGGCGAATGCGCCCAATCCGGCGCACGTGAAATTGTCCGGCGGGCGCTCAGCTGGCTCTAGCGCAGAATGTCGATGCGACGAGCATTTTCTCCGCCCCGATTGCAAGGATGACTTCGGATGTCCACTCTGGTTGAAACGCTGCAGCAAGCCCAGGCCCACGCGATGGCCGTGCGTCCCAAGGTGGGCGGCTTCCCGGTGCTCGCCGAAGTGCTGCGCCAGGCGGGTGTGCGTGCAAATCACTGGACGTTGCCCGCATGCCAGTCGGTCTATGTCATGGCGAGCGGATGCGTCGTGCAGCCCGGAACTCCGCTCGTCACCACTACCCAGGAGATCCCGCGCTTCGACTCAACCGCGCTTGTCGCGGCCCTGCGTGCCGATCAGGCGGGTCACAGCACCTTTCCCGAGTTCCTGCAGGCAGCGTGGAACGCAGGCGTCACCCGCTACGACGTCGATTTCGAGCGGCGGGAAGTGAAGTACTACGGCGCGAAAGGCGAGTGCTACGCGGAGGCATACGCGCAGGCTTCGGTGTGATCACGTTCCCTGCCACCGCGTGCCGCTGATGACAAGTTCGCGTTGCGCTTCGTGAAGCCGCACTAGCGAGCGCGCTACCGCCGCGGCACGCTCGCGGCAAGCTTGGCCAGCATGGCGTCCATCGTCGCCAGCTGCGACGGCGAGAAATACCCGCGCCGCAGCGACTCGAGGTGCGGCCCGAACGCGGCGTCGATCTGCGGCCCGAAGCGCTCGAAGATCTCGGCCAGGTACATGTCGTGGCGGATCAGCGACTCGGCCATCGTGACGATCGCCTGGTTGCGCGTATAGGCGGCGTGGACGCCGCCGACCATCTGCGCCGTCAGCGCGGTCGTGAAATCGGTCGTGATCGTGAACAGGTTGTCGGCATTGCCGATGCGCACGCCGTTGCCTTCGTGCAGGAACACGCGCACGCGCTTGTTGAAACGGAAGCGGTCGCCGTCGCTGCCGAACAGGATGACCAGGATGCTGACACCACGCGCGGCCGCGGCGCGCAATTCGCTGCGATGCGCGTCGACGACATCCTCGTGGGCCTTGATCCAGATGTGCTGCCTCGCCGTCCGCAGCATCTCGCCGATCTTGGCATGCACCTGGGCTTCGCCATCCAGGTTGAGGACGAAGTCGCGGCCGTCGTCGGGATCCACCTTGCGCAGCTCGGTGGCGAGCCGCTCGCAGCGTGACGCGGTGTCGTTGGCGATGCGTTCGAGCAGTTCGCTCGGCGCGACGGGCACGTAACGCACCGGTGCCTCGCTGACCGGCTGTACGGCACCCTTCTCCACGCAACTGGCCAGCGCGGCATAAGTGTTGGCGCGGGGCAGGCCGGCAGCCTTGCTCACCTCGTACGCGGTGGCTGGGCTCGCCGCGAGCAACGCCATGTAGGCGCGCGCCTCGTAATCCGAGAATCCCAGTTGCTGCAATTCCGCGACCAGCGATGGCTGGGGCCGCGCGCCGGGCGTGCGGGCGGCCGCATTCGTACGGGAACGCACGGTGGCGCGCGAAGTGGCCTTGCGCAGCGGTGACGAGGTGCGGGGCACGTTGGGTTGGACTAGCTATCCGCGTTCATCGCAGCGAGCGTAACATTCAAGTAGTTGCTGTCGCTACTACCTTGCTCTAGAATTCGCCGGACGGTCGGCGCTTTGCCGCATGCCGCCCTCCCCGCCTCCAGGAACCACCCCATGCCCTTTGAAGCCCTCCTCGACGAACTCGCGCGCCGGCGCGCCAAGGCGCTGGCGATGGGCGGTGCAGAGAAGCTCGAGAAGCGGCGCGCGCAGGGCGTCCTCGATGCGCGCCAGCGCCTCGACTACCTGCTCGACGCGGGCACGTTCGTCGAATCGGGCCTGCTCGCGACTTCGTTCCGGCCGGAGATGGTCGAGAAGAGCCCGGCAGACGGCAAGGTGGCCGGGTTCGGCGCGATCGACGGGCGGCCGGTGGCCGTCGTATCCAACGACTTCACGACGCTGGGCGCGAGCAGCAGCGTCGTCAACGGCAAGAAGATCCGGCACGTCCGCACCGTGGCCACGCAGTCCGGCATGCCGCTGATCCTGCTCGGCGAGTCCGCGGGCTCGCGGATGCCGGACCGGATGGGAGCGCCCGGGCGCGCGATCCTGGGCCAGGATGCCCAGGAATACCTGCGCGACCGGCGCACGCCATGGGTGTCGGCATTGCTCGGCAGCTGCTATGGCTCGTCGACGTGGTATGCGTGCCTGTCCGACTTCGTCGTCATGCGCAAGGGCGCGACGATGGCGGTGGCCAGCAGCAAGGTCACCGCGCTCGCGATCAAGCAGGCGGTCGATCCCGAGGAACTCGGTGGGTGGAAGCTGCACACCGCCGTCACCGGACTGGTGGACGTCGCCGTCGACACGGACGAGGAAGCGCTGGACTACGTGAAGCGCTTCCTCGGCTACCTGCCGTCGTACAACGGCGAGGCACCGCCGGTCGTCGCCGTGCCCGCGGGCTCGGACGACGCGATCGCCGACATCCTGGACGTGGTGCCGGAATCGCGGTCGGCGGTCTACGACATGCGCGCCGTCATCGGCCGCATCGTCGATCGCGACAGCATGTTCGAGATGAAGCCGCGCTTCGGCAAATCCATCGTCACCGCGTTGACGCGCGTCGACGGCCGCACGGTGGGCGTGATCGCCAACAACCCGATGTTCAAGGGCGGCTCGATCGACGTGGACGCCTGCAACAAGGCGACGTCGTTCCTGGTGCTGTGCGACTCGTACAACATCCCGATCGTGTTCCTCGTCGACCAGCCCGGCTTCCTGATCGGCATGGAAGGCGAGAAGCGCGGCGCGCCGGGCCGCATCATGAACTGGATGAACGCGCTGTCGCTGGTCTCGGTGCCGCGCGTGACGATCACGCTGCGCAAGAACTTCGGCCAGGCGTACCTGAACATGGGGGGCGGCCGCAACTCGGACGAGGCCGCGGCGTGGCCCAGCGCGGACTTCGGCTTCATGGATCCTGCCACCGGCGTCAACGTGCTGCACGGCCTCAAGCGCGAGGACGATCCGGAGCGCTTCGACGTGCTGATGAAGGAGATCGCTCGCGACAGCGCGCCGTGGCCACTCGCGGGACTGTACGAAGCGCAGGCGATCATCGACCCGCGCGAAACCCGCGCCTACCTCAAGTCCATCCTGCAGGTGCACCGCCGCGCGCCGACCGGCGGCATTGGCCAGCATCGCCTGCAGCATTGGCCCACGAGCTACTGACCGGCCGCCCCGGAGACGCCCCCATGCCCAGCCTCGAAGTGTCGAGCCCGATCACGGGCACCGTGTGGAAGATCGTCACGCAGGTCGGCGACCGCGTGGAGGAAGACCAGCCGCTCGTGATCCTCGAATCGATGAAGATGGAGATCCCGGTCCCCGCGCCCGAGGACGGCGTCGTCGAGGCGATCCGGATCGCGGAAGGTGATGCGATCGCCGAAGGCGACGTGATCGCCGTGCTGCGGACGGACTGACGCCCGCGTGCCCTCGGGAGCGGAAATATCGGCGCTGGCGACGCGCGCGTTCGCGGATGCACGCCAACGCCCTACGCATGCGGTCGACGAGGCGACGGCGAAGTCCCTGCTCTCGCGTTTCGGCATCGCGACGCCGCGCTCCGTCGAATTGCACTACGACCGCGAGCTGCCCGCGGCCGTTGCGCTGCTGACACCACCGCTCGTGCTGAAGCTCGTATCGGCGGACGTCGCGCACAAGTCCGACGTCGGCGGCGTCGCGTTGCGGCTGTACGACCTCGACGCTGCGCGGGACGCGTTGACGACGATGCGCGCACGCGCCGAGGCCGCCGGTTTGCGCATCGACGGCTTCCTGCTCGAGGAGATGGCGCCCGCCGGCCACGAGCTCGTCGTCGGCGCGTTCGATGACCCCAGCTTCGGCCCCGTCATCATGTGCGGCCTGGGTGGCGTATTCGTGGAGATCCTGCGCGACGTCGCGTTCCGCTGCTGCCCGATCACGCGGCGCGATGCGCAGGACATGCTCGCCGAGCTGCAGGCCGCGCCGGTGCTGTCCGGCGCGCGCGGTGGCGTCGCGGTCGCCATGGACGCGGTCGTCGACGCGCTGCTCGCCGTCGGTGGCAGCGACGGCCTCGTCATGCGTTACGCGGCCGAGCTCGCGGAAGTGGACATCAACCCGCTGATCGTGTCGGCGACCGGCGCCGTGGCCGTCGACGCACGGCTGGTCGTCAGGACGGACGCGGCATGACGGACGACGCCTCTCTCGTCGCCCGTTACGCGCCGTTGTTCCGACCGCGCACGGTCGCGGTGGTCGGCGCGTCCGAGAAGGGCAACGCGCCAGGCAACGTGTTCATCCGCAACCTGCGCGAAGCCGGTTACGAGGGGGCGATCTTTCCGATCCATCCGACGTCCGCCGACATCGACGGGCTGCCCGCCTATCGCACGCTCGCGGACACGCCGGCGGTCGTCGATTACGCGTACGTCGCCGTGGCGGCGGAGCGCGTGCCCGCGATCCTCGCCGCCGGTGCGAATCACGTGCGCTATGCGCAGGTGATGTCCGGCGGCTTCAGCGAAGTGACCGGCGGCGAGGCGCTGGAGCAGCAGGCGTTGACGGCCGCGCGCGACGGCGGCATGCGCCTGCTCGGCCCCAACTGCATGGGCACCTACTCGCCCGCGGGGCGCCTCACGTTCATGGGCGGCGGCGTGGGCCCGGCAGGCGACGTGGGCGTCGTGTCGCAGAGCGGTGGCCTGTCGCTGGACATCCTGCGCCAGGGTCGTGCGCGCGGCATCGGGTTCAGCGCCGTGCTGTCGCTCGGCAACTGCGCCGACGTCGGGCCCGTGGACATGCTCGATTATTTCCTCGCGGACCCGGCTACGCGTGTGATCGGCATGTACCTGGAGCATGTCGCGGACGGCCGCGCGTTCTTCGCTCGGCTGCGCGCCGCCGGCGCGCGCAAGCCGGTGGTCATCCTCAAGGGCGGGCAGACGGACCAGGGCCAGCGCGCGGCGACGTCGCACACCGGCGCGCTCGCCGGCGCGCACGAGATCTGGCGCGGCATGGCGCGGCAGACGGGCACGGTGCTCGTCGCGTCGCTCGCGCAATTCATCGACGTCCTGGCCGCGCTGCAGGCGTATGCGCTGCGCGACGCCGCACCGCGCGGCCGTGTCGTGCTGTTCGGCAACGGCGGCGGCACCAGCGTGCTGGCGACCGACTACTTCGCGCGCCGCGGCCTCGACGTCGCGCCACTGGGCGCGGACACGATCGCGACGCTCGCAGCGCTGCGCGTGTCGGGGACGAGCTTCGTGAACCCGATCGACATCCCCGCCAACGTCCTGGTACGCGATCACGGCAGCCTCGCGCTCACGATCCTCGATACGCTCGCGACGCGTGAAGCGCCCGACGCGCTTGTCGTTCACCTGAACCTGCCGGTCATCGCGGGCTATCGCCAGCCGGCGCTGCTGGGCGAATTGCTCGACGTCGTCATCAAGCTGCGCGCCGCCCTCGCCGCGCGCACGCATGTCCTGCTGGTGCTGCGCACCAATCGCGACGCGGCGTGCGCAGGACAGGTCGCCGAGCTTGCCCCGCGCCTCGCGGACGCCAGGCTGCCCGTCTTCGACGAGCTGGCCGACGCCGGCGATGCGCTGGTCGCCATCCATCAACTGGAAACGTTCCGGAGGCGTGCACACGATGCCCAACATGCGTAAGGTCCTGGTCGCCAATCGTGGCGAGATCGCCTGCCGCGTCATCCGCAGCTGCCACGAGCGCGGCCTGCAGGCGGTCGCTGTGTATTCGGACGCCGACCGTACGGCGATGCACGTCGCAATGGCCGACGAGGCGGTCGCCATCGGACCGGCGCCGGCGCGGCAGAGCTACCTGGACGCCGACGCGATACTCGCTGCCGCGAAGTCGGCGCAGGCCGACGCGGTCCATCCAGGCTATGGCTTCCTGTCCGAGAATTCGGATTTCGCGCGCGCCGTGCAGGCGCATGGCCTCGCGTGGATCGGTCCCGACCCGGACACCATCGACGCGATGGGCGACAAGGAGCAGGCGCGCAAGCTCGCGGCCGACGCCGGCGTGCCCGTGCTGCCGGGCAGCCGGCGCTTTGCGGCGGGCGATCTCGACGGGCTCGCCGACGCGGCGGCGGCGGTCGGCTATCCGCTGCTCGTCAAGGCCGCCGGCGGCGGTGGCGGCATCGGCATGGTCAAGGTCGAGGATCCGGCGCGCCTCGCGGGCGTCGTGGCATCGACGCAGGCGCTCGCGGAGCGGGCGTTCGGCGACGGCACCGTGTACCTCGAGCGTTACGTGCCCTCGGCGCGCCACGTGGAGGTGCAGGTGTTCGGCTTCGGCGACGGTCGCGTCGTCCACTTCTACGAACGCGACTGCTCGCTCCAGCGCCGCTTCCAGAAGGTCGTCGAGGAATCGCCCGCGCCCGGCCTCGGGCTCCTGGTGCTCCAGCGGATGTACGCGGCCGCGACGATGCTCGCGAGCGCCGTCCGCTACAAGGGCGCGGGGACGATCGAGTTCGTCGTCGATGCGCGCGACCACACGTTCTACTTCCTCGAGATGAACACGCGGATCCAGGTGGAGCATCCGGTGACGGAGATGACGACCGGCGTCGATCTGGTCGCGCTGCAGCTGCGCCTCGCCGCCGGCGAGGACCTGTCGGGCGTTACGCAGGACAGCATCTCGCGCCGCGGGCACGCGGTGGAATGCCGGCTGTACGCGGAAGCGCCGGAGAAGGGATTCCTGCCGTCGCCCGGGACCTTGCAGACGCTCGTGTTCCCCGCGCCGTCGGATTCCGTCCGTGTGGACACCGGCGTGCGCGAGGGGGATGCCGTGACACCGTTCTACGACCCGATGATCGCCAAGATCATCGCCTGCGGCGCGACGCGCGACGACGCGATCGCGGCCGCGCGCGACGCGCTGCGCGCCGTCCGCGTCGAAGGTTTGCGCACCAATCGCGACTTCCTGCTCGCGGTCCTCGCGCATTGGGCCTTCGTGGCCGGCGACGTGGATACGACGTTCATCGATCGCCACAAGGGCGAGCTGCTGCCACCCAAGGCGTCATGACGGACCTGCCCCGCCAGGACATGGTCGACGTCATCGTCGTCGGCTACGGCTTTGCCGGCGGCGCGGCGGCGATCGCTGCCGCCGACGCGGGGTGTCGCGTGACGGTGCTCGAGAAGATGGCCGTGCCCGGCGGCATCTCGATCTGCTCGGGTGGCGGCATGCGGGTCGCGAGCGACGCCGCCAAGGCGCTGGCCTACCTCGAGGCTACGAACCAGGGCACGATCGAGCGTCCGCTGCTCGAACGCTTCGCGCGCGAGATGACGGAGCTCCGCGGCCACTTCGAACAGCTCGCGCAGGCGTCGGGCGCGACGCTCAAGATCATCGCGCGGCCTGCCAACTACGCGTTGCCCGGGTGGGACACGTTCCACTTCCTGGAAGTCGACGAGGTGCCTGGCTTCGATCCGCGCACAGAGTTCCCCCATGCACGGTCGCTGCGCGCCGGCATCAACGCGTTCAAGGTGGTCGCGGACAACGTGCGTGCGCGACCGGCGATCGACGTCCGCTTCGGCGCCGCGGTCACGCGGCTGGAGCGTGACGCCGACGGCTGCGTCTGCGGCGTCGTCGCGACGATCGACGGCCACGCCACGCGCATCGGCGCGCGCCGCGGCGTGATCCTCGCGTGCGGCGGCTTCGAGGCGAACGCCGCGATGCAGCAGCAATACTGGCAGCTCCGACCGGTGCTGCCGGCCGCCACGCGTGGCAACACCGGTGACGGCTTGCGGATGGCGCAAGCCGTCGGTGCGGACCTCCGCCACATGTGGCACTTCCACGGCAGCTACGGCTTCCGGCACCCCGATCCCGCGTACGTGTTCGGCATCCGCACGAAAAAGCTGCCCGACTGGACGCCCGGCGTGCAGCCTCCCACCGCGCCGCTGTCGTGGATCCTGGTCGATCGCACCGGCCGCCGCTTCATGAACGAGTACGAGCCGTATGCGCACGACACCAGCGCGCGGGCGTTCGATCGCTTCGACGCGACGACGCTGCAGATGCCGGCAGTCCCGGCCACGATGCTGTTTGACGAAACCCGGCGCAAGCTGTACCCGGTGGCGCGCTCGTTCATCAACGATCCCGACATCCGCTGCTACGACTGGAGCGACGACAACCTGAAGGAAGTCGACCTCGGCATGCTGCAGCGCGCGGATACGCTCGACGAGGTCGCGCGGGCCTTGCAGGTGGACCCCGCGGTCCTGCACGCCACGATCGGGCGCTGGAACGACCTGTGCGCGACGGATGCGGCCGATCCGCTTGGCCGGCCCGCCGGTTCGCGCGCGCCGGTCGTCGATCCGCCGTTCTATTTCGGGCACGTGTGGCCCGTGGTGTCGAACACGCAGGGCGCACTGGCGCACGACGTCGAGCAGCGCGTGCTCGACCCCTATGGCGCCCCGATTGCCGGCCTTTACGTCGCCGGCGAACTCGGCAGCATCTGGGGCTACGTGTACCTGTCCGGCGGCAACCTCGCCGAATGCTTCATCAGCGGGCGCATCGCCGCGCACGCGGCGGCCGCGCGCGCCGCGTGACCGCCCGCAGGACCTACTCCATCGGGATGTTGGCGTCCTTGATCACCTCGCGCCAGCGCGCGATCTCCGCCTTCACATAGGTGGCGAACGCTTCCGGCGTGCCCGGGCGCGCCTCGACGCCTTCGCGGGCGAACACGTCCTTCATCGCCGGCGACGTGATGACCTCGTTGATCGACTCGTTCAGCTTGGCGAGGATCGGCTTCGGCAGGTTGGCCGGCGCGAACACGCCCCACCAGATCTCCAGCGAGAAACCGGGCAGTCCGGATTCCGCCAGCGTGGGAATGTCCGGCGCCAGCGGCGAGCGCTTCTCGCTCGTCACCGCGAGGCCGCGCAACTGCCCCGCCTTGATCAACTGCACGACCGGCGGCAGCCCCGGCAACGCCATCTGGATCTGGCCGCCCATCATGTCGGTGAGCGCAGGCCCCATGCCCTTGTACGGGACGTGCGTGAACTGCACCTTGGCCGCGGACGCGATCATCTCGGTGCCGAGCTGGTTGACACCGCCGACGCCCGCCGAACCGTAGTTGATGGCGCCCGGATGCGCCTTGGCGTAGGCCAGCAGCTCGACCATCGTCTTGGGCGGGAACTTGTTGCCCACGACGACAGCCAGCGGCGACGCACCGACCAGCGCGACCGGCAGCAGGTCCTTCAGCGGATCATAGGGCAGCGACTTCTTGATCGCCGCATTCGTCGTGAACGACGACGATACGAACAGCAGCGTGTAGCCATCCGGCGCTGCCTTGGCGACGAGGTCGGTGCCCAACGTGCTGCCGCCGCCCCCGCGATTGTCGACGACCACCGACTGGCCAAGCTTCTTGCCCAACGCTTCGGCCAGCGCGCGGCCGACGGTGTCGTTGCTGCCTCCTGGCGCAAACGGGATGACGAGCTTGATGGGCCGCGACGGATACGGTTCGTCGGCGTGTACGGGCGCCGCAAGCGCCAATGCACACGCGACGAGCACGCCGAGCATCCCGGTGCTCCGGAAAAATTGCGTGGAGGTTTGCAGCCAATTCATCGCGCCGGTCCTGGAGGGTGAGGAAACGTTCCCACCATGGTACGCGTCTCTCTTGCGAGAAGCTCGACGCAGCGCAGCAGCTGGGCAAGCCGCGCGACCTGCGACGCCGGCCGCGCGGGCAATACTGATGCTCAAGCCTGCCTGCGCAACCCCACCCACGCACCGAGCAGGCCCACGAGACTTGCCAGCAATCCCAGCGACGTCGCGTCCAGCGTGGGTACCGCGACGCTCGACGCCAACTTCCCGCCGTACGGATAGCTTGCGCACAAGCCGGGTGCCGGCGCGGGGTTGGACCAGCTGCCCGGCGAGGATTCAGTCCCGACCTGGGAGAACCCGAGCTCGTAGCCGTTGTTCCAGAAGATCACGTTGTTGGCCGAGTTGTCGTACCAGTAATCGAAGCCCGCGCTCGTGATGTTCGTCGCCACGCGATCCGCACTGACTGTCGGACCCTCGTACCAGGCGCTGGGAACCGCCGTCAGCGCGCCAGAGGCGTCCGTCACCACGGATCCCGACGTGGACGTGAGATGCGTGGCCGGGGTGTTGATTGCGACGTAGTACGCGCCTCCGGCAAACCGGAAGATCGCGCATTGCAGCGTCGTCGAATCCCAATTCTGGCTGGCCGCAGTCGTGCCGCCGTTGTCGACGACGAGGGTCAACGTGGCGCTGGTGCCGTTCGCAATGAGCGGAATCGCCGACTGGACGACGGTATCGGTGAAGGTGATCGCGTAAGGCGCGGCCGTGGCGGCCACCGGTAGGGACGCGAGGCTGGCGATCGCCACCAAGTGTGCAGCGCGTTTCAGCATGGTTGCTCCAGTTTCATAGCTTGAAGTGCTAGTTTACTGGGCACCGCCGCCCCCCTGAAAGGCTGGTCGCGACGCTCCGGCGCCGAGTGCGCACGGCTGTTGGTTTCCTGCACAACGCCGACTTCGCGCGCCGGTGCGCCCGGCACGCCGCGCACTTCCGCTGGCGGCCTGCGCGGCGAGAACTTCTGCGGCCGCGCGCGGCCGAACCTGACATCGACCATTCCCGCGGCTCGCCATGCTTCAAATCCGGATCGTCATCGTGTTGGCGCTGCTGCTCGCCGGGGCCGCCGACGCGCAAACCAACGCAGGCGACCAGCCGGTCGACGCCCATCCACCGTTCACCGTCACGCGCGTCGCGAGCTTCGACCTGCCGTGGCGCATCGCCTTCCTGCCCGATGGACAGATGCTCGTCACCGAAAAGGTCGGCCGGCTGCAGCTCGTCACGCAGCAAGGCAAGAAGTTGGAAATCGCCGGCGTGCCCAAGGTCTGGCACCAGGGGCAGAACGGCCTGCTGGGCGTGTTCCTTGCGCCAACGTATGCGAGCGACCACGCGATCTACCTGACGTATGTCGAGCCCGGCAGCTATGGCGGCGCACTGGTGATGGGGCGCGGCGAACTCGAGCTGGATGGCAAGCGGCCGACGCTCGCGCGTTTCGAAGTGCTGTGGCGGCAGGTGCCGCCCGGTAAAGGCGGACAACCCGGCGGCCAGATCGCGTTTGCGCCCGACGGCAAGACGCTGTTCCTCACGGTGGGCGACCGCCAGCGGATGACGCCTGCCCAGGATCCGAGCCAGCCGGTGGGCAAGCTGCTGCGCCTCACGCTGGACGGCAAGCCCGCGCCGGGCAACCCGCAGGCAGGCCAGGTGGGCGCATCGTCCATTCCGCTGATCGACCCGCCGCGCGACACGGAAGCGGCCAAGACCGCGCGCGTCGTCAGCACCTACACGTTCACCTCGCCCAATCTCACACCAGCGGAAACGTGGGCTAGCGGGTTCAGGACGCCTTACGGACTCGCGTTCGCGCCGGACGGGAGGCTATGGGAGCTCGAGCACGGCCCGCGCGGCGGCGACGAGCTGAACCTGATCGAGCGCGGCCGCAACTACGGCTGGCCTTTTGTCAGCTACGGCGTCAACTACAACGGCGTGCCGATCCCGACCCCTGAATCGCGTCCGGATCTCGCCAAGCCTGTCATCTATTGGGACCCTGTGATTGCACCAGGCAACCTGATGTTCTACAAAGGCAGCGCCTTCGCGGGATGGAACGGCAGCGCACTCGCGAGCGGCCTTGTCAGCGAAGGCTTCGACCGCATCACGTTCGACGGCAACGGCGGCGCCCAGGTCGTTCAGCGCTTCGCGCTCGGCAAGCGCGTGCGCGACATCGAGGAGGCACCCGACGGGACTCTCTGGATGCTGGAGGACGAGAGTCCCGGCGGGCTGTATCACCTCACGCCCAGGTAGGCGTCAGGACGCTTCCTTGACCTCGGGCGGCTTCCACGTGCCGTCGAGGATGGACGGTGACTTCTCGCTCGGCCAGTAGAGCCGCATCATCAGCACGAACTCGTCCGCGGGCGCGGGCAGCCAGTTCGACTCCTTGTCCTTGCCCGGCGAGTCCTTCTGGAAGTACAGGTCGATCGAACCGTCGGCGTTCGCCTTGAACTTGCTGCGGGAGCTCACCGTGTAACGGTTGATCGGGTTCGGGACGAAGAAGTAGTCCTTGTCGTACATCGTGATCGACCAGAAGCCGTTGGCCGGCGGCAGCTCGCCCTTGTTGAAGTGGGCGACGTACTTGTTCGCGCCGCTGTACTTCTTGAGGAGATCCGGCCCTTCGGACGTCGGGTACACGGCGTCCTGCGGACGGTTGGCACCCAGGCCGTACCACGTGATCAGCGCGCGGTTGCGGTAGCCGGTCCCATACACGCCGGTATGCGGGAAGAACATCCACCCGTTGTCGAGCTTGGCGTCACCGGTGACGATCGCTTCCTTCAAATTGGCGATCTTGTCCTGCGCCGGCTTCGGCGCGGCCGCGATCCCCTTGGCGACGGCGGGATCGAGCTTCGACGCATCGAAGTCCTGGCCCGGCACGATGCCGATCTTGGCAAGCTTCGCGACCATCGGCGCATCCTCGGCCGCGGGCGGGTTGTTCTTCATCAGGTCCGCGAACAGCTTGAAGTACGCCGCGCCATCCATCGCGTTGACCTGGTCGCGCACGCCGGTCTTCATGTCCCACGACGCATCGACCGTTCCCGGCGGCGG
>JAFEDG010000027.1 GCA_018241745.1 Pseudomonadota bacterium | reverse complement strand
GGACGACATGTCGTACAACGGCCTGTACGGCCTGTTGCCGCGCCAGTACGTCGCGTCCGAGATCTTCGAGCGCGTCGAGGTGCTGCGCGGCGCCAATGCATTCATCGACGGCGCCGCTCCCGGCGGCTCCGCGCTCGGCGGCGCGATCAACCTGAGTCCCAAGCGCGCGACCAACGAGCCGCTCGCCAACGTCACGGTCGGCGTCGACAGTGGCGTGCAGGGCTATGCGGCCGTTGACGCGGGCCAGCGCTTCGGTCCGGACCAGGCATTCGGCGTCCGCGCCAACGTCGCGGTTCGCGACGGCGACACGGCGGTGAACGACGAGCACCGCAAGCTGGGCGTCGCGATCATCGGCCTCGACTGGCGCTCGCGCGACGCGCGGCTGTCGCTCGACGTCGGCTACCAGGACCACCAGCTCGACGCACCGCGCCCGAGCGTGACGCCGGTCGGCGGCATCCCCGACGCCCCCGGCGCGCGCGTCAATTTCGCGCAGCCGTGGACGTATGCGAACGAGCGCAACACGTTCGGCACGCTGCGCGGCGAATACGACTTCACGCCGGCCGTGACCGGCTGGATCGCCGCCGGCGGGCGCGACGGGCACGAGTCGAACGTCCTCGCCAACCCGGCCGCGCAACCCGACGGCACGACGAGCGCCTACCGCTTCGACAACACGCGCGACGACACCGTGTGGACCGGCGAGGTCGGCGTGCGCGGTCGCTTCGCCACCGGCGGTGTCACGCACGTCGCGTCGCTGGTGGGCACCTGGTACAGCCTCGATTCGAAGAACGCGTATGCATTCTCGAACTTCGCCGGCTTTGCCGGCAACCTGTACACCCCGTATGCGGTCCCGGCGCCGGACCCCGACTTCTTCACCGGTGGCAACCTGGATTCGCCGCTGACGACGCAGCGCACGAAGCAGGCGAGCGCGGCGCTCGGCGACGTGATGACGATGTTCGACGGTACGTTCGACGTGATCGTCGGCGCGCGCTACCAGCGGATCGACAACACGTCGTACGCCTACGACACCGGCGCGCAGAACGCGGCGTATGACCAGAGTCGCTGGACGCCGGCGCTGGGCGTCGTGTGGCGAGTCGTGCCGCAATGGTCGCTGTACGCCAACTACATGGAAGGCCTGCAGCCCGGCGACGTCGCGCCGCTGACCACCAGCACCGGCGTGCCGGTGACCAACGGTGGCGAGGTGTTCGCGCCGTACCGCACCGAGCAGGAGGAAGTCGGCGCCAAGTACGACGGTGGTTCGCTCGGGATGCAGTTCGCGCTGTTCCAGATCACGAAGCCATCGGGCGCGCTGGTGACCAACCCCGGCGATACCAGCGCGACGTTCGTCGTCGCCGATGCGCAACGCAACCGCGGCGCCGAGTTCTCGGCGTTCGGCGAACCGCTGCCGGGCTTCCGCGTCCTGGGCGGCATCAGTTACATCCACGCCGAGATGCTGGATACGGGCAAGGACGCGATCGGCGTGCCGGACACGCAGGCCAACGTCGGCGTCGAATGGGACGTGCCCGCGCTGCCGGGCTTCACCGTCGGCGCACGCGTGCTCTACACGTCTTCGCAGTATGCGGACGCCGACAACACGCTGAGCGTTCCCGCGTGGAGCCGCCTCGACGTGTCCGCGCGGTACGTGACGCGCGTGGCCGGCCGCGACCTGACGATCCGCGGCCGCATCGACAACGTGACGAACGAGAACGTGTGGACGTCGGTGGGCGGTTACCCGGGCTCCAACTATCTGGTGCTCGGCCAGCCGCTGACGTTCACGCTGTCGGCGACCGTCGCGTTCTAGCGCGCGTTCAGGAGGTCGCGGGCGGCGAGCGCGATCTCGCTGGCCGGCACCCCGAGCGGCCCCACACCGCGCGCGACCAGCGCATCCGCGGCGGCTCCGTGCAGGCAGACGCCGAGCTCGAGGGCCTCGTCGGCCGCGATCCGCTGCGCGAGGAGCGCGCCCAGCATGCCCGCGAGCACGTCGCCGGTGCCGGCCGCCGCCAGCGCCGCATTGCCGGTCGTGTTGATCGCCCAGTGGCCATCCGGGTGCGCAATCACGCTGCCGGCACCTTTCAGCACCGCATGCGCGCGCAGCTGGTTGGCGAGCATCGTGGCGGCCGTCAACCGGTCGCGCGTGATCGCGGCGGTGTCCGTCTTCAAGAGCCGCGCTGCTTCGGCCGGATGCGGCGTGACGAGCGTCGGCGCGTCGCGCGACGCGACCGCACCGCGCAGGTCCGAATCGTCCGCGATGAGGTTCAGCGCGTCGGCATCGACGACGAGCGGCAGCGTGAGCGCCACCACCTTGGCCACCAGCGCACGCGCGCGCGGCGAACGGCCGAGGCCGGGTCCGACCACGACCGCGGTGGCCCCGTCGAGCGCGGCATCGCCATCGCGGAGCATCAGTTCCGGATAGCGGTCGTCCAGCGGTGGGTGCGCGTCGGCGGCGAAGCCCACCTGCACCTTGCCGGCACCGGTAAGGAGTGCCGCGCGCGCGGCGAGCAGCGGCGCGCCCAGCATGCCCGCGCCGCCGCCGACGACGGCGAGCGTGCCGAACGTGCCCTTGTGCACGTTGCGTGTCGTCCGCGCCAGCACCTGCGGCAGCGTACGGGCGTAACCAGTCCACGCGAGGCAGTGTCCGGCAGCGGCCGGCGGTTCGACGCCCAGCGCGTCGCAGTCGAGCTGGCCGACGAGGTCGGGACCGGCGGCGGTCAGCAGGCCAGGCTTGAGGGTGAGGAACGTGAGCGTTGCGTCAGCCCGGATCGCGGGTGACGTCGCGATGCCGGTGTCGGCGTTGAGGCCGGTGGGGACGTCGACGGCGAGGATCGGCGCTGCGCTCGCGTTGGCCCATTCGACCCATCCGTGGTAGGGCTTGCCGAGCGGGCGGGCTGCGCCGACGCCGAACAGCGCGTCGATGATCAGCGCAGGCGTGGCCGCAGGCGGCATCTCGACCGTCGTGCCCCCGGCGGCGCGGAATGCCGCATGCGCCGCCGCGGCGTCCGCGGGAAGGCGCGCCGGATCGCCGGTGAACACCACCGCGACGTCGTGGAACTGCGCGCGCAACACGCGCGCGGCGACGAAGCCGTCGCCGCCGTTGTTGCCCGGTCCCGCGAGGACGACGATGGGGCCGCTGCGCGCGGCCGTCATCGCCGCGGCGCGGGTCGCGAGTGCCACGCCGGCCCGTTCCATCAAGCCGTCGTCCGCGTGCGCACGTTCGAGCACGCGCACTTCGGCGATGCGGCAGATCGGGGCGAGCGCGCGCGGCATCGGACGATTATGCACGCGGTGCCGCATCGCTGCGGTGCAGCGAAACCGCGATGTACACTGGCCGCCCACCTTTCTTACAGGGACAAGGGGCCCATGCCACAAGCCGAAGCCCGCGCCGACGTCCGCTCCGAGCACGACCTGCTCGGCGATCGCGACGTGCCGGCGACCGCGTACTGGGGCGTGCACACGCTGCGCGCCGTCGAGAACTTTCCGATCACCGGCCAGACCATCGGCTCGTGGCCCGCGTTCGTCCGCGCGCTTGCGCTGGTCAAGCAGGCGGCCGCGCAGACGAACTACGAGCTGGGGCTCCTCGACGAGACGAAGGCCAAGCTGATCATCGCCGCGTGCAAGGAGATCGCGAGCGGCGCGCTGCACGACCAGTTCGTCGTCGACGTGATCCAGGGCGGGGCCGGCACGTCGTCGAACATGAACGCGAACGAGGTGATCGCCAACCGCGCGCTGGAACTCGGCGGCAAGTCGCGCGGCGATTACGCGTACCTGCACCCGATCGAGCACGTCAACATGGCGCAGAGCACCAATGACGTGTACCCGACGGCGCTGAAGCTCGCCGCGCGCTTCGCGCTCGACGGGCTGTACGAGGCGATGGACGAGCTGCGCCGCGCGTTCGCGGCCAAGTCCGAGGAGTTCAAGGACATCCTCAAGATGGGCCGCACGCAGCTGCAGGACGCGGTGCCGATGACGCTGGGGCAGGAATTCTCGACGTTCGCCGTGATGCTGGGCGAGGACCAGCAGCGGCTGATGGAAGCGGCGGCGCTGATCGAGGAGATCAACCTGGGCGCCACGGCCATCGGTACCGGCATCAACTCGCATCCCGGCTATGCGCCGCTCGTGTGCAAGCACCTCGCGAAGCTGTCGAACGTGCCGGTGAAGACGGCCGAGAACCTCGTCGAGGCGACGCAGGATTGCGGCTCGTTCGTGCAGCTGTCGGGCGTGCTGAAGCGCATCGTCGTCAAGCTTTCGAAGACGTGCAACGACCTGCGGCTGCTGTCGTCCGGCCCGCGCGCGGGGCTGGGCGAGATCAACCTGCCCGCCGTGCAGGCGGGGAGCTCGATCATGCCGGGCAAGGTGAACCCCGTGATCCCGGAGGTCGTGAACCAGGTCGCGTTCGAGGTGATCGGCAACGACGTGACGGTGACGATGGCCGCGGAAGCGGGCCAGCTGCAGCTCAACGCATTCGAGCCGATCATCGCGTACAGCCTGTTCCGCAGCATCGACCACCTGCGCCGCGCGTGCCGCGTGCTGGCGCGGCAATGCGTCGTCGGCATCACGGCCAACCGCGACCGGTTGGCGGAGATCGTCCACAACACGATCGGCATCGTGACGGCGCTCAATCCCTACATCGGCTACGAGAAGAGCTCGGCGCTGGCCAAGGAAGCGTTCGTCAGCGGGCGGGGCGTCTACGAGCTTGTGCTGGAGAAGGGCTGGCTGTCGAAGGACGAGCTCGACCGCATCCTGCTCCCCGAGAACCTGACCCAGCCGCGACCGCCCGTGCGGGCGTGAACGCGCGCGACGCGGCTGCCGCGTCCGCGCGTGCTGCGCCGCAGCGGACCGGACTGCCCCGAAGGTGGGCGCCTCGCACCAAAACGGAAATTGGCTTGGACTTCTGTTACACGCCCGGTTAGTATCCCGGCGTCGGTGGCCTCCCAAGGCAGCCGCACGCCTGTTCCAGTTATCCCAGCGGAGGACTTCCATGCAGTTCAAGCATCTCTCGATTGCACTGTTGCTCGCGGCCGTCGCGGCCACGCCCGCCGTCGCGCAGGAACTCACCGGCACGCTCAAGAAGATCAAGGAAAGCGGCACGATCAACATCGGTCAGCGCGACGCGTCGATACCGTTCTCGTATTTCGCCAAGGACGGGGCTGACCAATCCGTCGGCTATGCGATGGACATCTGCGCGCACATCGTCGACGCGATCAAGGCCGAGCTCAAGATGCCCAACCTCAAGGTCGCGTACACGACCGTGACGTCGGCGACGCGGATCCCGCTGATCGCCAACGGCACGATCGACCTCGAGTGCGGGTCCACGACCAACAACGCGGACCGCCAGAAGCAGGTCAACTACACGAACACGTATTTCGTCACCGCCAACCGCTACGTCGCGAAGAAGTCGTCGAACATCCACTCGCTCGCCGACCTCAAGGGCAAGACGGTGGTGTCGACGGCCGGTACGACGAACATCAAGTGGCTGACGGAAGCGAACACCGCGCAGAACCTGGGCATGAGCATCATTCCCGCCAAGGACCATGCCGAGGCCTTCCTGATGGTCGAAACCGGCCGTGCCGTCGCGTTCTTCATGGACGACATCCTGCTCGCCGGCCTCGTCGCCAACTCCAAGGCGCCCGCCGACTACGAGATCGGCTCCGAGGCCTACAGCGTCGAGCCGTATGGCGCGATGATGCCCAAGGACGACGTCGCGTTCGCCAAGGTGGCCAACGCCGCCACGCAGAAGCTGTACACGAGCGGCGAAATCAACGCGCTGTATGACAAGTGGTTCCTGAAGCCGATCCCGCCGCGTGGCATCACGCTCAACGTGCCGATGAGCCCGATGCTGAAGCGGGTGCTGGCCAACCCGACCAACAGCCCCGATCCCGCGATGTACAAGTAGTCGCGACTGGGGTCAGCCGTACGCCGGGGGAGCACGCAAGCGCTCCCCCGTTCTTTTCGGGAATGCCGCTTGCTATAGTCGTCGGACCTGCTGAAGGGGGCGCGTTGCGATGAATTACAACTGGAACTGGGGGATCTTCTGGGCCACCTCCACGGACGGGGTGCATACCTGGTTCGGCCTGCTGCTGTCGGGCCTCGCGTGGACGCTGTTCGTGTCGTTCTGCGCTGCCGTGATTGCGTTGGTCATCGGCTCGATCATCGGCATCATCCGCACGACCCCCAACAAGTGGCTGGTCGGGTTGGGGAACGCCTACGTCGAGTTGTTCCGCAACATCCCGCTGCTGGTCCAGTTGTTCCTCTGGTACTTCGTGCTGCCGGAGGTCGTGCCCAAGGGTCTCGGTGACGCGATCAAGGCGATGTCGCTGCCGTGGGCGTCGTTCGTGCCCGCGGTGATCGGGCTCGGCCTCTTCACCTCCGCACGCGTCGCCGAGCAGGTGCGCGCTGGCATTCAGGCGCTGCCGCGCGGCCAGCGCATGGCGGGCACGGCGCTGGGTCTCACGCTGCCGCAGGTGTATCGCTACGTGCTGCTGCCGATGGCCTACCGGATCATCCTGCCGCCGCTCACGTCGGAGACGATGAACCTGATCAAGAACTCGTCGGTGGCGCTGACGATCGGGCTCATCGAGCTCACCGCCGCGGCGCGCGCGATGCAGGAATTCACGTTCCAGGTGTTCGAGGCGTTCACGGCGGCGACGATCATCTACATCGTCGTCAACCTGATCGTCGTCAACGTGATGCGCATCGTCGAGAAGAGGACCGCGGTGCCGGGGTTCATCGGGCCGGCGGTCGGCGGGGGAGGCCACTGATGGCGCCCGCCAGCATGCCGCGCATCCCCATGGAGGCACGTCGCCATGGGTGACTTCGACTGGAGCGTCATCCAGCGCTCGTGGGGATACCTCTTCAGGGAGGGAATGACCTTCACGCTGACGCTGACCGCGATGGCCGCGATCGGTGGCACCATCCTGGGCACGTTGCTCGCGATGATGCGGCTGTCGTCGCACAAGTGGCTGTCGCTGCCGGCCACCGGCTACGTCAACCTGATGCGGTCGATCCCGCTGCTGCTCGTGATCTTCTGGTTCTACTTCCTCGTGCCCTATATCGGCGCGTGGCTCACGGGTTCCAGCACGCCGGTGAAGGTCGGCGCGTTCGCGTCGTCGTTCATCACGTTCACGCTGTTCGAGGCCGCGTACTACTCGGAGATCATGCGAGCAGGGATCCAGTCGATCCCGCGCGGCCAGATCTGGGCCGGTTACGCGCTGGGGCTCGACTACTGGCAGACGATGAAGACGATCGTGCTGCCGCAGGCGTTCCGCAACATGCTGCCCATCCTGCTGACGCAGACGATCATCCTGTTCCAGGACACGTCGCTGGTCTACGTGCTGTCGATCACCGACTTCCTGGGCGCCGCGTCCAAGGTGGCGCAGCGCGACGGCCGCCTGGTCGAAATGTACGTGTTCGCGGCCGTCGTGTACTTCGTGATCAGCTTTGGCCTGTCGCTGCTGGTCAAGCGCCTGCAGCGCAAGATCGCCATCATTCGTTGAACCCCATGCAACCGGAGACGGCGCCATGCCGATGATCGAGCTCAATGACGTATCCAAGTGGTACGGTGACTTCCAGGTGCTGAAGGACTGCACGACGAGCGTGTCCAAGGGGGAGGTCGTCGTCGTCTGCGGCCCGTCCGGCTCGGGCAAGTCGACGCTCATCAAGACCGTCAACGCGCTGGAGCCCGTGCAGAAGGGCAAGATCGCCGTCGACAACGTCGAGATCACCAATCCGAAGACCAACCTGTCCAAGCTGCGCGCGCGCGTAGGCATGGTGTTCCAGCATTTCGAGCTGTTCCCGCACCTCACCGTCACCCAGAACCTGACGCTCGCGCAGACCAAGGTGCTGGGTCGCAACGCGGCGGACGCGAAGGCGCGTGGCCTCAAGATGCTCGACCGCGTCGGCCTGTCCGCGCACAAGGACAAGTTCCCCGGCCAGCTGTCAGGCGGCCAGCAGCAGCGCGTCGCGATCGCACGCGCGTTGTCGATGGACCCGGTGGTCATGCTGTTCGACGAGCCGACGTCTGCGCTGGACCCGGAAATGGTCGGCGAAGTGCTGGACGTGATGGTCCAGCTCGCGCAGGAAGGCATGACGATGATGTGCGTCACGCACGAGATGGGCTTCGCGCGCAAGGTGAGCCACCGCGTCATCTTCATGGACCAGGGGCAGATCGTCGAGGACGCGACGAAGGACGATTTCTTCGGCAAGCCCCGGTCCGAGCGCGCGCAGCAGTTCCTGGCGAAGATCCTGCAGCACTGAGCGCGGGTTCGCCGCGATGGCGTCCGGGCGCTGGCTGAGCGAGGAAGGCGCGGCGGCGATCGCGGCGCGCATCCGCACCGTGGAGATGGCGACGGGCGCCGAAGTCGTCGCGGCGATCGCGGGACCTTCATCGTGGTACCACGGCCTGCGCTGGCGCGCATTCGCGCTCGGCGCGGTGGTCGCTGCGCTCGTGGGCGTCGTCGCCGACCTCGCGGCCCCCCAATGGCTGACGGCGCACGCCGCGCTCGCCGCGGCCGCGCTGATCGTCGGCATCGGCCTCGCATGCGCGCTCGTCGCGACGCTCGTCCCCGGCTTCGCGCGCCTCTTCCTGCAGCGCGTGCGCGCCGAGGCGGAAGTGCGCCAGCGTGCGGAGGCGCTGTTCCTGCGCCGGCAGCTGTTCGCGACGGCGAGGCGCAATGCCATCCTGCTGTACGCCGGCACGTTCGAGCGCGCGATCGCCGTGCTGCCCGACCGTGGCTACGACGGGGTGGTCGCGGCCGACGAGTGGAATGTCGTCGTCGCGGCGATGACGCCGCGCTTTCGCGCCGGCGATGCACGGGATGCGTTCCTCGCGGGCCTCGCCGCGCTCGAGGGGCTGCTGCTCGCCAAGGGCATGCGCGGCGGCGGCGACGCGGCCAACGTGCTCGGTGACCAGGTGATCGAGGTCGACGGGGACGACGCATGAGCGCCGAGCGCGAAGGACACCGACGGTGAGCGCGCGCGCCGTGCTCTGCGCGTGGCTCGTGGTCGCCGCGATGGGTGTCGCGCACGCGATCGACGTCCCCTACCTCACCGGACGCGTCGTCGACGACGCGGAGATCCTGAAACCCGCGACACGCGACGCGATTGCGGCAACGCTGAAGGCGCACGAGGACAAGACGGGCGACCAGGTTGCCGTGCTGACCGTGCGCTCGCTCGACGGCAACAGCATCGAGGACTACGCGAACACCGTGTTCAATGCATGGAAGCTCGGGCAGAAGGGCAAGGACAACGGCGTGCTGGTCGTCGTCGCCCCTGCCGAGCACCGGATGCGCATCGAGGTCGGTTACGGGCTGGAAGGCACGCTGCCCGACGCCATCGCCGCGCGGATCATCCGCGACCGGATGACGCCGGCATTCAAGGCCAACGACTTCGACCGCGGCATCGCCGACGGCGCGAGCGCGATCGTCGCGGTGCTCGAAGGCCATGCCGACGCACTCCCGCCCGCGACCGCGGCGGCAGCAAGCCCGTCGGTGCATCGGTCGAACTCGCTGGACGACGCGCACAATGCGATGCCGTGGACGACGCGCATCCTGATCGGCTGCTTCATCTTCGGCATCATTGGCCTCTTCACCGTCGTCGGCGTGATGACGCCCGGCAGTGGCTGGTTCCTGTACCTGTTCCTGATCCCGTTCTGGGCGATGTTCCCGGTCATCGTGCTCGGGACGCGCGGCGCGCTGGTCCTGCTGGCGACCTACGTCGTCGGCTTCCCCATCGCCAAGCTCATTGTGCGCAGCCAGCCCTGGTACACGAAGGCGGCTGCGGAACTCAAGTCCACCGGACGCGCGAATGTCGGCGGCTGGGTGATCACGTCGGGCGGCAGCTCGTCCGGGGGATCGTCCGATGGCGGCGGATTCTCCGGGGGCGGCGGCAGCTCGGGCGGCGGAGGCGCGTCGGGGAGCTGGTAGCATCGGGGCCATGCGCCTCGAGAACGACGTCAAGCTCGACTTCAAGGATGTGCTGATTCGTCCCAAGCGGTCCACGCTGACGACGCGGTCGGACGTCGACATCTCGCGTGAATTCCGCTTCCGGCACACGGGTACGCAATACGCGGGGATCCCGATCGTCGCGGCGAACATGGATGCGACGGGCACGTTCGAGATGGCCCGCGCGCTGGCGCCGTTCAAGCTGTCGACCGCGCTGCACAAGCACTACCCGATCGACGCATACGTCGAGTTCCTGCGCGCGTTCGAGCCGCGCGAAGCCGTCTTCTATTCGCTCGGCATCGCGAAGGCGGACGAGGAACGCTTCCACCAGGTGATGGCGGCGCTCGGCGACCGCGATGACGCGCCGCCGCGCTATGTCTGCATCGACGTCGCCAACGGCTACACGGAGAGCTTCGTCCGCTTTGTCGCGCGCGTCCGCGAGCGCTATCCGCGGCTCGTCATCATGGCGGGCAACGTCGTCACCGGCGAGATGACGGAGGAACTGATCCTGTCGGGCGCCGACATCGTCAAGGTCGGCATCGGGCCCGGGTCCGTCTGCACGACGCGCAAGATGACGGGCGTCGGCTATCCGCAGCTGTCGGCCATCATCGAATGCGCCGACGCCGCGCACGGTCTCGAGGGCCACATCTGCGCCGACGGCGGCTGCACGACGCCCGGCGACATCGCCAAGGCGTTCGGCGGCGGCGCCGACTTCGTGATGCTGGGCGGCATGCTCGCGGGTCACGACGAGTCCGGCGGCGAGCGCGTCGAGCGCGACGGCAAGCTGATGCGCCGCTTCTACGGCATGAGCAGCAAGGCGGCGATGGACAAGTACGCGGGCGGCGTAGCGCGCTACCGCGCTGCCGAAGGCAAGGAAGTCTGGCTCCCGGACCGGGGTCCCGTCGCGCCGACGGTGGAGGAGATCCTCGGAGGCGTCCGCTCGGCGTGCACGTATGTCGGCGCGCGGCGGTTGCGCGAGCTCTCCAAGCGGACGACGTTCGTGCGCGTGTCGCAGCAGCTCAACGAGGTGTTCGGCAAGTCGTGACGGTCCGGAGGGGTTGCTGCGCATCCGGTACAATTGCGCTTTGAGCCGCTCCTCCCGATGCCCGAGATCCTCTCGCTCACCGGCCGCACGGCCCTTTCGCCCTTCCGGATCGCCAAGCTGCAGCGTGGCCTGGCTGCCGCCCGCCCGACCCACGACGTCCGCACGCTGACTGCCGTCTACCGGCATTTCGTCGAGCTCGCGCGCCCGCTGGACGCCGAGGAGACGGACAAGCTCGAGAAACTGCTGACCTACGGGCCGCGTGACGGCGACGTCGCCGAGCGCGGCACGCTGCTGCTCGTCGTGCCGCGGCCCGGCACGATCTCGCCGTGGTCGTCGAAGGCGACCGACATCATGCACAACTGCGGCCTCGACGCGGTGAAGCGCGTCGAGCGCGGCATCGCCTTCCATGCCGCGTCGGCCGCGGGCGAGGCGATCGACGGTGACGACGAGGCCGCGCTGACGCCGCTCATCCACGACCGGATGACCGAGGTGGTGTTGACCGACGTCGGCAGCGCGGAGGCGCTGTTCGCGCAGTTCCAGCCGCGCCCGCTGACGACGATACCGGTGCTGCACGATGGCCGTGGCGCGCTCGAGCGCGCGAATCGCGAGCTGGGGCTCGCACTCGCCGACGACGAGATCGATTACCTGGTCGCCAACTTCGGCCTGCTGCAGCGCGACCCGACCGACGTCGAGCTGATGATGTTCGCGCAGGCCAACTCGGAGCATTGCCGTCACAAGATCTTCAACGCCGAATGGGTCGTCGACGGCCACAAGAAGCCGGCAAGCCTGTTCGGGCTGATCCGCGCGACGCACGCGGCGCACCCGCAGGGCACTTTGGTCGCGTACTCGGACAATTCGTCGGTGATCGAGGGCCACACGGTCGCGCGCTTTGCGCCGCGCGAGCACCATCGCTACGGCGCGCAGGTCGAGCCTGCGCACATCCTGATGAAGGTGGAGACACACAACCACCCGACGGCCATCGCGCCGTTCCCGGGCGCGGCCACCGGCTCAGGTGGCGAGATCCGCGACGAAGGAGCGACCGGCATCGGCGGCAAGCCCAAGGCAGGGCTCGTCGGGTATTCGGTGTCGCACCTGCGCATTCCCGGCCTCCAGCAGCCGTGGGAAACGACATGCGGCAAGCCGGACCGCATCGCGTCCGCGCTCGACATCATGCTCGAGGGGCCGATCGGCGCCGCGTCGTTCAACAACGAGTTCGGCCGGCCCGCGCTGAATGGCTACTTCCGGACGTTCGAGCACGAGTTCCGCTACGCGCCTGCCGCGGAGCAGGCGGCACCTCCGTGGAAGAGCGAATGGCGCGGCTATCACAAGCCGATCATGATCGCCGGCGGGGTCGGCAACATCCGCGCGGCCGATACAGCGAAGAAGCCGCTCGCCGAAGGCACGCTGCTGATCCAGCTCGGCGGGCCGGGCCTGTTGATCGGCATGGGGGGCGGCGCCGCGTCGTCGATGGCCACGGGCGCCAACACCGCGGACCTCGACTTCGATTCGGTGCAGCGCGGTAATGCGGAGATCGAGCGCCGCGCGCAGGAAGTGATCGACCGCTGCTGGCAGGCCGGGGACGCCAACCCGATCCTGTCGATCCACGACGTCGGCGCCGGCGGCCTGTCGAACGCGTTGCCCGAGCTCGTGCACGGCGGCGGCGTTGGCGGCCGCTTCGACCTGCGCGCCATCCCGTCGGAAGAGCCAGGCATGGCGCCGCGCGAGATCTGGTGCAACGAGGCGCAGGAACGGTACGTGCTCGCGATCGCGCCGGCGGACCTCGCGCGCTTCGCGGCGTTCTGCGCGCGCGAGCGCTGCCCGTATGCGGTAGTCGGCACCGCGAGCGCGGACGGCAAGCTCGTCGTCGCCGATCCTGCGTTCGCCAATCGCCCGGTCGACGTGCCTCTTGACGTGATCCTGGGCAAGCCGCCCAAGATGACGCGCGATGTCATGCACGTCGCGCGCACGCTGCCGCCGCTCGACCTCGCGGCCGTGCGGATCGAGGAGGCATTGACACGCGTGCTGCAACTGCCCGCCGTGGCCGACAAGACATTCCTGATCACGATCGGCGATCGCACCGTCGGCGGCCTGTGCGCGCGCGACCCGATGGTCGGCCCGTGGCAGGTGCCGGTGGCGGATTGCGCGGTGACGCTGTCCGACTTCCAGGGCTTCGCAGGCGAGGCGATGGCGATGGGCGAGCGCACGCCGCTGGCGCTGATCGATGCACCCGCGTCGGCGCGGATGGCCATCGGCGAGGCGATCACCAACCTGCTCGCGGCGCCGATCCGCGATCTCGGCAGCGTCAAGCTGTCGGCCAACTGGATGGCGCCCGCGGGCCACGCCGGCGAGGACGCGGCGCTGTACGACACCGTCGAGGCGACGAGCCTCGCCTGCATCGCGCTGGGCGTCAGCATCCCGGTCGGCAAGGACTCGATGTCGATGCGTACCACGTGGCGCGACGAGCGCGGCTCGCATGTGGTGACCGCGCCGATCTCGCTGATCGTCTCCGCGTTCGCGCCGGTCGACGATGCGCGCGAGGCGTCGACGCCGCTGCTGGATCCGCCGTTCGACGACATCGTGCTCGTGCGGATCGATGTCGAGGCAGGCAGGCGGCGGTTGGGCGGCTCGGCGCTGGCGCAGGTCTACGGCCAGCTCGGCGACGAGTGCCCGGACCTCGAGCATCCGGAGCACCTGGTCGCGCTGGTCGAGCTGGTGACCACGTTGCGCGCGCAACAGCGCGTGCTCGCGTACCACGACATCGCCGACGGCGGCCTCGCCGTCGCCCTGCTCGAAATGGCGTTCGCGTCGCGTTGCGGACTGGCCGTCGAGCTGGAGTCGGCGGTGCGCGATCCGCTCGCGGAACTGTTCAGCGAGGAACTCGGCGTAGTGCTGGCCGTACGCGCGGCCGACGTCGCGCTCGTGCAGGGCGCCGCCGCGGCCGCCGGGTTGGGCGCAGCGGTGATCGCGCGGCCGCGGGCAGGCGATCGCGTCGTCGTCGTGCAAGGCGGCAACGCGCTGCTCGACGCGAGCCGCTCGGCGCTGCACGCAAAATGGTCGGCGACGACGCACGCGCTGCAGGCGCTGCGCGACAACCCGCGGATGGCCGACGAGGAATACGCGCGGGTCACGAGCGAGGACCCGGGCATGCGGCCGCACCTGACGTTCGATCCCGCCGACGACATCGCGGCGCCGTTCGTCGCGCGCGGCGCGCGGCCGGTAGTGGCCATCCTGCGCGAGCAGGGCGTCAACGGGCAGGTCGAGATGGCGGCCGCGTTCGATCGCGCCGGCTTCGATGCGTTCGACGTGCACATGAGCGACCTGATCGCCGGCCGCACGTCGCTCGCGCAATACAAGGGGTTCGTCGCGTGCGGCGGGTTTTCGTACGGCGACGTGCTCGGTGCCGGTGAAGGCTGGGCGAAATCGGTGTTGTTCAATCCGCGCGTCTACGACGATTTCGCGACGTTCTTCGCGCGCAGCGACGTGTTCGCGCTCGGTGTCTGCAACGGCTGCCAGATGATGAGCGCGCTGCGCGACATGGTACCGGGCGCCGCGCACTGGCCGCGCTTCGTGCGCAACCGCTCGGAGCAGTTCGAGGCGCGCTACGTGATGCTCGCCGTCGAGGAATCGCCGTCGCTGTTCTTCTCGGGCATGGCCGGCAGCCACATTCCCGTCGCGCAGGCACACGGCGAAGGCTTTGCCGAGTTCGACGATGCCGCGCAGCTCGCGGCCGCGCAGCCCTATGTGGCGCTGCGCTACATCGACCACGACGGCCGTCCAACCGAACGCTATCCGTACAATCCCAACAGCTCCCCGCAGGGGATCACCGGGCTCGCCAACACGGACGGCCGCTTCACGATCCTGATGCCGCATCCGGAGCGCGTGTGGCGCACGGCCCAGATGTCATGGCACCCGCGCGCGTGGGGCGAAGCTTCGCCGTGGTTGCGGATGTTCCGCAACGCGCGCGCATTCCTGGGATGACTGCATGGCCATGCCACCACTCACCGTCTTCGCGATCAACGGCGTCACGCCGGTCGTGGACCCGTCCGCGTTCGTCCATCCGTCGGCGGTCCTGATCGGCGACGTCCTGGTGGGCGCGGGGTGCTACATCGGGCCCACCGCGTGCCTGCGCGGCGACTTCGGCCGCATCGACGTGCGGGCCGGCGCCAACCTGCAGGACAGCTGCATCATGCACGGCTTCCCGGGCACCGACACGATCGTCGAGGAAGACGGCCACATCGGGCATGGCGCGATCCTCCACGGCTGCATCGTGCGCCGCAACGCGCTGGTCGGGATGAACGCGGTCATCAACGACAACGCGGAAGTGGGCGCGGACGCGATCGTCGCGGCCATGGCCTTCGTGAAGGCACGCTTCGTCGTGCCGCCGCGCACGTTGGCGGCGGGCATGCCGGCGCGCGTCGTGCGCCCGCTGACCGACGAGGAGTGCGCGTGGAAGCGCGAGGGCACGCAGAGCTACCAGGAGCTCGCGCGCCGGTCGCTCGCGACGATGCACGCGACGTCGCCGCTCGCGGCGCCCGAGCCGGGCCGCGCCCGGATCGACCTGCCCGAGCTGCTGCCGCTGTCAGCGCTCAAGGCCCGGCAATCCTGAACCAGCGATCCAAGGAGGCATGATGGCGGTCAATCTGCTCGAAATGGTGAAGGAGGGGCTGCCCCCGAGCTTTGCGAGCATGGCGGGAGGCCTGCTCGGCGAGTCGGGTGCTGCGACCGGCAATGCGCTGGGCGCGTTGCTGCCTGCGATCATCGCCGGCGTCGCGCACAAGGGCGCGACGGAAGGCGGCGCGCAATCCGTGCTGTCGATGCTCAACAACCCGGCACTCGATACGTCGTTGCTGGGGCGCCTTGGCAGCATCTTCGGCGCCGGCGGCACGCAGGCGAATGCGATGATGAACGCGGGCTCGATGCTCGCGACGTCGATCTTCGGCGACAAGGTCGGCAACCTGTCCTCCGCGCTCGCGTCGGTCGCGGGGCTCGCGAACCCGAAATCGGCGCAGAGCCTGGTCGCGCTCGCGGTACCCATCGTGCTCACGTTCGTCAAGCGCTCCGTGGCGAGCGCAGGCATGACCGCCGGCGGGCTCGCGTCGTTGCTGGGCGCGCAGGGGACCTTGCTGCAAGGGGCGCTCGACAGCCGCCTGACGGGTGCGCTCGGTTATCCCGACCCGGCGTCGATGCTGGCGACGGTCACCGGCAAGGCGGCCAACGCGACGCACGTTACGGCCGACCGCGTGGCCGCGGCTGGCACGCCCGCCGCCGCGGCCACGGCCGGCGCAGAGGACAACGGACGCTCCGCGTTCGCGCGCTGGTGGCCGTGGCTCGTCGTCGCGATCATCGTGCTGTACGTGCTGTCGCGCTGCATGAACGCGCAGAAGGCACCGGAACCGGCGCCCGCGCCGTCGCCGGTCGCCGCGCCGGTCCCGGCGGCCGCGCCCGCGCCGGCCGCCACGGCACCTGCCGTGCCGACGGCGTTGCCCGCGAAGATCTACTTCGCGAGCGGCGCGACGACCCTCAGTCCCGACAGCCAGGCGACCGTCGATGCCGTGGCGGCGCTGGTCAAGGCCGACGGCGGCAAGGTGGACATCACCGGCTACGCAGATGCCACCGGCGATGCCGCCGCCAACGCGGAGATCGCGAAGAACCGCGCCAGGGCCGTGCGCGATGCGCTCGTGGCGGCGGGGGTGGCGGAAGCGAACCTGAACCTCGCGCCGCCGGCATCGTTCACCGGCACAGGGGGCGACGCCGAGGCACGTCGCGTCGAGGTGTCGAAGGCGAAATAGCCGCGGCAGCGGGGCGCGCGCGGCCGCACGGCACGCCCGCCCCGGGGCATCGTCAGAAGCCCGAGGCCTGGCCGTCGCGGCGCGAGTCGGAGCCGGCGATGTAGCCGCCGTCGGTGCGCCACGCGCATTGTCCGGCGCCGAAATCCATGTAGGAATCGTCGCGCGGCTCGATCTGGTGGCCGAGCGCGGCGAGGCCCGCGCGCAACGCAGGCGACGCGGACGGCTCGAGGTCGACGACGAGGCCGCCTTCGAGCTTCCACCGCGGCGCGTCGAGCGCGGCCTGCGGATTCATCCCGTAATCGAGCATGCGCACGAGGACCTGCACGTGGCCGGGCGGCTGGATGGGGCCGCCCATCACGCCGAACGCGGCGAGCGGCGCGCCGTCGCGCGTCAGGAAGCCGGGGATGATCGTGTGGTAGGGGCGCTTGCCGCCGGCGACGACGTTGGGGTGGCCCGTGTCGAGCGAGAAGCCCGCGCCGCGGTTCTGCAGCGACAGGCCGGTGCCCGGCACGACGACGCCTGAGCCGAAGCCCATGTAGTTCGACTGGATCAGCGACACCATCATGCCGCGCTCGTCCGCTGCGCACAGGTAGACGGTGCCGCCTTTCGGCGCGCCGGGCCCGAACGCCTGCGCGCGGCGGGGGTCGATCAGCCGCGCGCGCGCCGCGAGGTAGTCGCGGTCGAGCAGTGCTTCCGGCGCCAACGTCATCGCGCCCGGGTCCGCGACGTAGCGATAGGCGTCGGCGAACGCGAGCTTCATCGCCTCGATCTGCAGGTGCTGGCTCGCCACGGAATCCGGCGCGTGCGCGGCGACGTCCAGGTGCTCGAGGATGCCGAGCGCGATCAGCGCGGCGATCCCCTGGCCGTTGGGCGGGATCTCGTGGACCGTGGCGCTGCGATAACGCTGGCCGAGCGGCGTTACCCAGTCGGGCGCGGCGGCTTCGAAGTCCGCACGTGCGTGCACGCCGCCATGGGCGTTGGCGTGCGCGACCATCGCAGCCGCGAGTTCGCCGCGGTAGAACGCTTCACCGTGCGACGTGGCGATCGCCTGCAGCGACCGCGCGAGATTGGGATTGGCGAAGCGTTCGCCGGGGCGCGGCGCACGTCCGTGCGGCATGAAATGCTCGGCAAAGCCGAGGTCGTGCGGCATCAGGTCGACCGCGCGCGACCAGTACCCCGCGACGCGCGGCGAGACGAGGAAGCCGTCGCGCGCATAGCGGATGGCGGGTTCGAACAGGTCGGCGAACGGCAGCTTGCCGTAACGCTTCGACAGCGCCACCCACCCGGAGACGGCGCCGGGGATCGTCACCGTGTCCCAGCCGCGCGGGCCGATCGCCTCGCGCATCCCCTTGCCCGCGAAATACCCCGGCGACCACGCCGCCGGCGCACGGCCCGACGCATTGAGGCCCACCAGTTCCTGGCCGTCCCAGACGATGGCGAACAAATCCGAGCCCGCGCCGTTGGAGCACGGCTCGACGACCGTCAGCGTGATCGCGGTGGCGAGCGCCGCGTCGACGGCGTTGCCGCCGCGCGCGAGCATCGCGATGCCCGCCTGCGTGGCGAGTGGCTGCGACGTGGATACGACGTTGCGCGCCAGGATCGGCTGTCGCTGTCCCGCATGGGGCTGCGACCAGTCGAACGTCGCAGCGGGTGCGGGACCGTTCATCGTCAGGTGTCTTCCTGGAAGGCTTCTTCGCGCTTCTTGCGGATGTTGGGCAGCAGCACGATGATCAGCAACACGGCTGCGACACCCAGCATCGTAGCGGAGATCGGCTTCTGCAAGAAGGTCATCGGGTCGCCGCGCGACAGGAGCAGCGCGCGGCGCAGGTTTTCCTCCATCATCGGGCCGAGCACGAAGCCCAGCAGCAGCGGCGCCGGCTCGCAGCCCAGCTTCATGAACACCACGCCCAGCAGCCCGAACAGCGCCGTCAGCGTGATGTCCATCGACGCGCTGTTGACGCTGTACACGCCGATTGCGCAGAACAGCAGGATGGCGGGGTAGAGGAGCCGGTAGGGCACGCGCAGCAGCTTGATCCACATGCCGATCAGCGGCAGGTTCAGGATCACGAGCATCAGGTTGCCGATCCACATCGACGCGATCAGCCCCCAGAACAGCTGCGGGTTGGACGACACGACCTGCGGCCCCGGCTGGATGTTGTGGATCGTCATCGCGCCGACCATCATCGCCATCACCGCGTTCTCGGGAATGCCGAGCGTCAGCAGCGGGATGAACGATGTCTGCGCGCCCGCGTTGTTGGCCGATTCCGGCCCGGCGACGCCGGCGATGGCGCCCTTGCCGAACTGCGAGGGGTCCTTCGAGATCTTCTTCTCGACCGTGTACGACGCGAACGACGCGAGCATCGCGCCGCCGCCGGGCAGCAGTCCCAGCACGGATCCGAGCCCGGTGCCGCGCAGTACGGCGGGCGCGGCGGCGCGCCACTGTTCCTTGGTCAGGAACAGGCCCTTGATCTTGGCCGCGACGAGCTCGCGCTTCTCGCGCGACTCGAGGTTGGTGATGATCTCGGCAAAGCCGAACAGGCCCATCGCGACCGACACGACACCGATGCCGTCGACCAGCTCCGGCATGCCGAACGTGAAGCGCTGCGCGCCGGAGTTGACGTCGGTGCCGACGATGCCGAGCAGGAGGCCCAGCACGATCATCGCGATCGCCTTGACGACGGAGCCGTGCGCGAGGATGACGGCGCCGATCAGGCCCAGCACCATCAGCGCGAAGTACTCGGCGGGACCGAATTTCAGCGCGAGCTCCGACAGCGGCGGCGAGAACGCGGCGACGAATACGGTGGCGACGGTGCCGGCGAAGAACGAGCCCAGCGCGGCCACGGCGAGCGCCGCGCCGGCCTGGCCGCGCCGCGCCATCTGGTAGCCGTCGAGGCACGTGACCACCGAGGACGTCTCGCCGGGCATGTTCACGAGGATCGCCGTCGTCGAGCCGCCGTACTGCGCGCCGTAGTAGATGCCGGCGAGCATGATCAGCGCGGACACCGGTTGCAGCGCATACGTCGTCGGCAGCAGCATCGCGATCGTGGCGACAGGCCCGATGCCGGGCAGCACGCCGATCAGCGTCCCCATCAGTACGCCAACGAGTGCATAGAGGAGGTTGACCGGCGTCAGCGCGACGCCGAAGCCCACGGCCAGGTGCTGGAACAGTTCCATGGCGTCAGATCCGGAACGTCGACGGCCACCACTCGTAGAACGGAGCGGGCCAGATCGGCAGTTGCAGCTTGAGGCCGACGATGAACACGCCGACCGCCATCACCGCGAGCACGATGCCGGCGATCAGCGCCTCGCGCCACCGGAATTCGTGGCTCGCCATGCTGGTGACGAAGATCAGGAACAGCGTGCCGGCGAGCACGCCGGTCCACGGCACGACGATGC
>JAFEDG010000026.1 GCA_018241745.1 Pseudomonadota bacterium | reverse complement strand
ACCGCTTCGCCGTGCAACCAGGTCCCGTAGCCCGCGTCCGCTTCGATCGCGTGGCCGAACGTGTGACCGAAGTTGAGCAACGCGCGCGAACCGCCCTCGCTCTCGCGTTCGTCGCCCGCGACGATCTGCGCCTTGATCCGGCAGCTGGTGACGATCGCGTGCGTGAGCGCAACGGCGTCGCGCGCCTGCAGCGCGTCGATGCTGTCCTCGAGCCACGCGAAGAACGCGGCATCGTGGATCGCGCCGTATTTGATCACTTCGGCGAGCCCGGCGCGCAGCTCGCGGTCCGGCAGCGTCGCAAGCGTATCCGTATCGGCAAGCACGGCCACCGGCTGCCAGAACGCGCCGATCATGTTCTTGGCCAGCGGGTGATTGACGGCCGTCTTGCCGCCCACCGACGAGTCGACCTGGGCGAGCAGCGTCGTCGGCACCTGGACGTAGGGAATGCCGCGCTGGTAGACCGCCGCCGCAAAGCCCGCGATGTCGCCGACGACGCCGCCGCCGAGCGCGACGAGCAGCGTGCCGCGGTCGGCGCGCAGTTCGATCAGCCGCGTCAGCACGTCGGACAGCGTGGCGATGCTCTTGTGCGCTTCGCCGTCCGGCACGAGGATCACGTCGACCGCCATCGCCGCGTGCTCGAGGCTCCTGCGCAACGGGCCGAGGTGATGTGCGGCGACGGTCGCGTTCGTGACGATCACCGCGCGCTTCTCCGCGACGTCGCGCAGCCGTTCGCCGGCACGCCCGATCTCCCCCGCGCCGACGTGGATCGGATAGCGGCGCGCACCGAGTTCGACCGTCAACGTCGACGCGGCCGCGGCGGGCGTGGCGAGATCACTCATGCTTGAAGTTGCTGTCGAGCGTGCCGACAAAGCGCATCACGTGCTCGCGCACCGAGTCGACCACGTGGTCGGCCGTGGCGCGATACAGCGGATCACGCTCATCGTACAGGTCCTGCAGCCGCTTAAGCGGATCGGCCGTCCGCAGCAGCGGCCGGTGCCGCGCGTGCTTGACCCGGTCCCATAGCTTGTCCGGTTCCGCGTGCAGGTACAGCACGGTACCGTTGGCCTTCAGCATCTCGCGGTTTGCATCGCGCAGCACGACGCCGCCGCCCGTCGACAGCACGATGCCTTCGCTCGCGATCAGTTCGGCGAGCGTCGCCTGCTCGCGGTCGCGGAATGCCGCCTCGCCCTCGATCTCGAAGATCGTCGGGATCGACACGCCCATCCGCTCCTCGAGCACGTGGTCGGCGTCGACGAACGGCTTGTCGAGCCGGCGCGCGAGCTGGCGGCCCAGCGTGGACTTTCCCGCGCCGGGGAGGCCGATCAGGTAGAGGTTGCCGCGGTGCAAGGTCACTCGCGGATTGTAACGTTGCGAGTTGGCATGCATGGGCGCTCCGGGCAGGGCGCGTGCGGGAGGGCGGTATGCATCGACTGGCCCGCGCGGGCGATAAAAAAGAGCGGGCTCCTTCCGGAGCCCGCCCCTCTTCGATTCCGCCTCTGGCTTCTGTCCTCTGCTTGCTGATTTCCGGTCAGCGGACCGAGTTCACCGACTCCTTGATGATCCGCGGGGTCAGGAAGATCAGCAGCTCGGTCTTGTCGGACGAGCGCGTCGTCGTCTTGAACAGGTAACCGAGCAGCGGCAGGTCGCCGAGGAACGGGACCTGCTGCTTGTCGTTGCGGATCGTTTCCTCGTAGATGCCGCCGATCACCGCCGTGTCGCCGTTGTTGACGGCAATCTGCGTCGTCACGCTCTTGGTGTCGATCGACGGGTATTCGCTCTGGTCGATGACGATGATCCGGCCCACCGTGTCCTTGCGCACCTCGACGGTCATGATGACGCGGTTGTCAGGCGTGATCTGCGGGATAACGTCGAGCGACAGCACCGCCTTCTTGAACTGCACGGTCGGCGTCGAGTTGTTGGTGCCCGCGATGATGTACGGGATTTCCGTACCCTGCTCGATGTGTGCCTTCGTGTTGTCGAACGCGACGACACGCGGGCTGGAAATCACCTTGCCGCGATTGTCCGCTTCGAGCGCCGACAGCTCCAGGTTGATGAGGTTGCCGCTCCCGAGGTTGATCAGCGTCAGCGCCAACTGGCCGGCCGGGTTGGCCACCGGCAGGTTCACGTTCAGCGCCTGCGGATCCGAGTAACCCGGATAGCCGGCCGGCGCGACCGTGGGCGACGCGATTTCGAACGGTGTCGGCGTCCGCGTCGCGCGGGTCAGCGTCGTGCCGCTGGTCGTCACGACGGGCGTCGTCGTGAGGCTGCCCGTCGACCCGACCGAGTAGCGGCCGTTGGCGAACGTGAAGCCGGTCTGCTGGCCGAAGCGCACGCCGAGCGAGCGGCTGAACGTGTCGCTCGCGATGACGATCCGGGCCTCGATGACGACCTGGCGCACCGACACGTCGACCTGGCGGATGATCCGGCGCACTTCCTCGAGTCGCGACGGGATGTCCTGCACGAACAGGATGTTGGACCGCGGATCCAGCGTCGCCGAACCGCGCTTGGACAGGATGCCGCTGCCCTGGCCCTGCCCCTGCTTCACCTGGATCAGGTTGAGGATGTCCGCCGCCTTGGCATAGTTGAGCTGGAACGTCTCGGTGACGAGCGGCTCGAGCTCGCCGATCTGCTGCGCAGCTTCGAGCTGCTGCTTTTCCTTGAGGGCCAGCTCCTCGCGCGGGGCGATCAGCACGACATTGCCGTTCTTGCGCATGTCGAGGCCCTTGGTCTGCAGGATGATGTCGAGCGCCTGGTCCCAGGGGATGTCCTTGAGCCGCAGCGTCAGGTTGCCGCCGACGGTGTCGCTGGTGATGATGTTGAGGCCCGTGAAGTCCGCGATGACCTGCAGCACCGAGCGCACTTCGACGTTCTGGAAATTGAGCGACAACCGCTCGCCCTTGTACCCGCCGCGCGTGCCCTGTGTCAGCCGGTTCGGGTCTTCCTGCACCGGCTTCACCTCGAGGATGAACTTGTTGTCCGCCTGGTAGGCCGAGTGTTCCCACAGGCCCTTGGGCTCGATGACCATCCGCGCGTTGGGGCCCTGCGCGAACGTGTCGACGCTGACGACAGGCGTGCCGAAGTCCTGTACGTCGAGGCGGCGCTGCAGGTTGCGGGGCACCGCGGTCTTGGTGAAGTCGACGACCAGCCGGCGGCCTTCCTGGCGGATGTCGATGCCGGTCGAGCTGTCCGACAGGTCGACGACGATGCGGCCTTCGCCGTTGCGGCCGCGCCGGAAATCGACGTCGCGCAGGCTGTGCGCGACGTCGTTGGGACGCGCTTCAGCGAAGCGCTGCGCCGGCTGCGCGGCCTGTGCCGCGGCACCCGATTCGTCGACCAGCGTGACCAGCACGGAGTTGCCTTCGACGTTGGTCTGGAACGTCTGCGGCGTGTTCAGGTTGAAGACGACGCGCGTGCGGTCGCCCGTCTGGATCAGGTTGAGGCTGCGCAGCGCGGGGTCACCAATGGACTTCTCGGTGGCGCCAATGCCGTTGGCCGTACCGAGGAAATCGAGCGCGATACGCGGCGGGCTCGAGATCGAGAACCCGGCCGGCGGGTTGGTGGGCGCCTGCTTCAGGTCGAACTTGACGATGGTGCGGCCCGACGAGCCTTTCGACACGGTGATGTTGTCGATGCTGTTCTGCGCGGCCGCAGCCCCCGCGAAAGCGAGCGCCGCCAGCGCAGCGAGCCAGACGCCGACGCGACGGCTCGTCGCGGCGCGCGTTCGCCCCGGCGAAAGGTTGGGGATTGCACTCATCGTCTGCTCCCTTGATTGTTCGGCTGCTGCAACTGCAGCTCGCTCGTGCGCTCGGTCCAGTCTCCGCCGCCGTCCTGCACGAGCTCCTTCAACTTGACGCCACTGTCGCTGATTTCCGTGACGACGCCGTAGTTCTGTCCCAGGTAGTTGCCGATGTGGACCTGGTAGATGTCCTTCTCCGGCGTCCGGATCAGTGCATACGTCGTCTTCCCACGCGCCAGCGTGCCGACCATGTTCAGCGACTCGAGCGGATAGGCTTCGAGCGGCTCGCGGCGCCGGTTGGGATCCGGCGCGAGCTTGTTGTCGCTCTTGCCGGGCTGGATCTTGCGCGGCTTGAACGGGTCGGGCAGGTCGAACGCGTTGTACGTGAAAGGCTCGTAGGGCTTGAGCTGGGGCAGCGGGTCCAGATGACCGCGGACATTCTTGCCCTGCTCCGCCATCCACGCGCGCAGGTCCTGGTTGTCGCCGCCGCATGCCGTCAGCAACGCGGCGCCTGTCACCATCAGCAGTGCGAGGCGAGGCGTCATTTCTTGGCCTTTTCCTTCGCGAGCTGGCGTTGACGCGCGAGTTCTTCTTCGTCCAGGTAGCGGAACGTCTTGGCCGTGCCATTCAGGCGCAGCTGCCCTTTTTCATTCACGATCGACAGGTCGTTCAGCGTGACGATGCGCGGAAGCTGCGCGACGTCGCTCGCGAACGCGCCCATGTCGTGGTAGTTGCCGGTGATGCTGATGGCGATGGGCAGCTCGGCATAGAACTCGGCCATCTTTTCCTGCGCCGCGGGCCGGAACAGCTCGAACACGAGGCCGCGGCCGAGGCCGGCCTGGTTGACGTCCGTCAGCAGCGCATCGATCTCCGCGCGGTTGGGCAGCTGCTTGACGAGCGCACCGAACGACTGCTCGACATCCTTCAGCTGCGCCACGTAGAGGTCGTAGTTGACGGCCTTCGCCTTCTTGGCCGTGTAGTCCTCGCGCAGCTTGGCTTCCTGCTGCTTGGCGGCGTCCAGCGTATCGAGCTGGTCCTTCCAGTCGAAGAACGCGCCGAGGCCGACGATGGCAACGAAGATCGCACCCAGCACGACGATCTTCGGCAGCAACGGCCAGTTGCCGACCTCGCGGAAATTCAGGTTGCGGAGCTCGTCGAGGTTCATGCCTTGCGCGCTCCCTTGGCCGCCGGGCCTCGCGTGTCGACCGCGGGCGCATCGCGCTTCATCATGAAGTTGAGCGTGAACTGGTTGACTTGCGTGCCGTCACCCGGCCGCGCGCCAGGCAGCGGCACCAGTCTCACCTCGACCAGCTCCGGCTTCGTGAGCCACGGCGAGGCCTCGATGTTGCGCATCAGCGTCGACACGCGCGCGTTGGACTGCGCATAGCCGATGATCTGCACGCGCGCGTCGTTCTGCTTGACCGACGACAGGTAGATGCCGTCGGGCAGGATGCGCACCAGCTGGTCGAGCAGGTGCACGGCCTCGTTGCGGTTGGCCTGCAGGCTCTCGACCACCTGCTTGCGCGCGAGCACCTGCTGGATCTGGTCGCGCAGCTTGTCGATCTCCTTGATCTGGTCGTCGAGCTTCTTGTTCTCGGCGACGAGGATCTGGTTGCGCGTGTTCTGGTTGTCGATCTGGCCCGACAGGATGAGGTGCACGAGGCCGACGACCGCCAGCCCGGCGATCGCGAGCAGCACCGCAAGCGAGACGAACTGGCGCTTGCGCGCCGCGCGCTTCTGCGCGCGGTGCGGCAGCAGGTTGATGCGGACGGGAGTGGCGTCGGCCATGGGGGGCGCCTTCTACTCGAAGCTGCGCAGCGCGAGGCCGGTGGCGATCGTCAGGAGCGGGGCATCCTGGGCGAGCTGGCGCGGGCGGATGCGGTCGCTCACCTGCATGGAGGCGAACGGGTTGCCGACGACCGTCGACACGCTGGCGCGCTTGGCGACGAGCTCGTCCAGCCCCGGCAACAGCGCGCAGCCCCCGGCCAGGACGATCTGGTCGACCTGGTTGTACGTCGTGGACGTGAAGAAGAACTGCAGCGCCCGCGTGATCTCGAGCGCCAGCGTCTCCATGAAGGGCTGCAGCACGTCCTGGTCGTAGTTCTCGGGGAGCCCCTGGTTCTTCTTGGCGGCTTCCGCCTCTTCCGGCGACAGGTTGAACGCGCGCTGGATGTCCTGCGTGAGCTGATTACCGCCGAACGCCTGGTCCCGCGAAAACAGGAACTGGCCGTTGCGCAAGACGTAGAAATGGGTGACGTGGGCACCGATGTCGACGAACGCGATGTTCTGGTCGCGGCCGTTGGCCGGCAGCGACGGCGCGATCATCCGGAAGGCTTCCTGCGTCGCATACGACTCGACGTCCATGACCAGCGGCTTCAGGCCGGCAGCTTCGGCGATGGCGACGCGGTCCTCGACCTTCTCCTTGCGCGAAGCGGCGATCAAAACCTCCACTTCGTCAGGATTGTTCGGCGCTGCGCCCAGGATCTGGAAGTCCAGGTTCACTTCGTCGAGCGCAAACGGGATATATTGATTCGCTTCGGCCTCGACGGTGAGCTCCAGCTCCTCTTCCTTCTGGCCGGAGGGCACGATGATCTTCTTGGTAATCACCATGGCGGCCGGCAGCGCCATCGCCACGCTCTTGTTGCGGCTGCCCAGCCGCTTGAAGCCGCGGCGCAGCGCGTCGCTGACCTGGTCGAGGTTGGCGACGTTGCCGTCCTGGACCAGGTCCTTGGCCAGCGGCTCGATGGCGTACCGCTCGAGCCGGAACGTGCCCTTGCCGACTTCCGACAGCTCGACCATCTTGATCGTGGTCGACGCGATGTCGATGCCGATGAGGCTCGGCGACTTCGTTTTCAGGAAGTCGAAGGCAGAGGAAAGCTTGTCGGCAAGCATCGGACGTAGGGGTTTTCGCAGGGGCGAAATGCTGACAACTTACATTAAACTCTGGCAGCAAGTGTGGGCCATGTCAATTCAATTCCCGGCCGGAAAGCTGCAAGTGTTGCAGCTTTGCCTATAATGGGTCGAACCGGGCTTCTTACCGCAAGTTTTATTCCCACGTGCTAAAGCGCTGGCTCCTTTACGTAGGCTCGGTGATCGTCGGTCTGGCGGCGGTCGGGGCGCTGCTCGGGGCGTTCGTCGTCGCCCTGCTGTATCCCACATTGCCGTCGCTGGACACCCTGACCGACTACCAGCCCCGGATCCCGCTGCGCGTCGTTTCGGCAGAAGGTGACCTGCTGGGGGAGTTCGGCGAGGAACGCCGGGCGATCGTCAACATCAAGGATGTCCCGGCCGTCATGAAGAACGCCATCCTGGCCGCCGAGGACGAGCGCTTCTACCAGCACGGGGGCGTCGACTACGTCTCCGTGATGCGGGCCGCGCTGTCCAACATGGCAGGGGGTGCCCAGCAGGGCGCGGGGACCATCACGATGCAGGTCGCCCGGAACTTCTTCCTGACCCGCGAGAAGACGCTCACGCGCAAGCTGCGGGAAGTCCTGCTGGCCTGGAAGATCGAGGCCAACCTGTCCAAGGACGAGATCCTCCAGCTCTACCTCAACCAGATCTACCTGGGCCAGCGCGCGTACGGCTTTGCCGCCGCCGCCCAGATCTACTTCGGCAAGACGCTGGCGGAGCTGACGCCCGCCGAAGCCGCGATGCTGGCCGGGCTGCCCAAGGCGCCGTCGGCGTACAACCCGGTTGCCAATCCCGAGCGCGCCAAGGTCCGCCAGATGTACGTGCTGCGGCGCATGCACGAGCTGCACTTCCTCGACGACGCCGCATGGAAGCAGGCGCAGGTGGCGCCGCTGGTCATCCGCCAGGGTCTGCGCGAGGCGGCCGGCGGTCACGCCGAATTCGTGGCGGAAATGGCCCGGCAGGTGGTGTACGAGGCCTATGGCGACGACGCCTACAGCCGCGGGATCACCGTGTGGACCACGATCCGCAAGGCGGACCAGGAGGCGGCGTGGCAGGCGGTCCGGCGCGGCGTCATCGACTACGACCACCGCCACGGCTACCGCGGCCCGGAGGCGTACATCGCGTTGCCGCCCGCAGGCAGCGAGCGCGACACCGTGCTGGAACGAACGTTCGCCGAGCGGCCGGATGACGACACGCTGGTTGCGGCCGTGGTGACGGCCGCCACGCCTGCCGAGGTGAAGGCGATACTCGCCAACGGCGACGACATCGCGATCACCGGCGACGGCCTCAAGTTCGTCGCCCGCGCGCTGACCGACAAGTCGCCGAGCGGCCAGCGGATCCGGCCTGGCGCCGTCATCCGCGTCGTCGCGGACGACAAGGGCCACTACACGATCACGCAGCTGCCGCAGGCGGAGTCCGCGCTGGTGGCGATGCGGCCCACGGACGGTGCGCTGATCGCGCTGGTCGGCGGCTTCGCCTTCGACCGCAACAAGTTCAACCACGCGACGCAGGCGATGCGCCAGCCGGGCTCGTCGTTCAAGCCGTTCATCTACTCGGCGGCGCTGGAGAAAGGCTTCACGCCGGCGACGATCGTCAACGACGCGCCTTTCTTCGTGCCTGCCGAGCAGGCCGGCGGCGAGGCCTGGGAGCCCAAGAACTACGAAGGCAAGTTCGAAGGTCCGATGCGCTTGCGAATGGCGCTCGCCAAGTCGAAGAACCTGGTCGCGGTGCGCGTACTGCAGGCGATCGGGGTCCAGTATGCGCAGGACTACATCACGCGCTTCGGCTTCGACCCCAAGCAGCATCCGGCCTACCTGACGATGGCACTCGGCGCGGGCTCGGCCACGCCGATGCAGATGGCGAGCGCATATTCGGTGTTCGCCAACGGCGGCTATCGGATCGCGCCCTACCTGATCGCGAAGATCACTGACGCGAAGGGCGAGGTCCTGTCGGCGGCCAAGCCGCAGGTGGCGGGCGACGGCGCGGACCGCGCGATCGACCCGCGCAACGCGTTCATCATGACGACGATGATGCGCGACGTCATCGTGTACGGCACCGGCGCGGCGGCGATGTCGCTGAAGCGGCACGATCTGGCCGGCAAGACGGGCACGACCAACGAGAATGTCGACGCATGGTTCTGCGGCTTCAATGCCGAGCAGGTGGCCGTCGCGTGGATCGGCTTCGACCAGCCGCGTACGCTCGGCAATGGCGAGACCGGCGGCGTGGCCGCGTTGCCGATCTGGATCAGCTACATGCAACGTGCGCTGAAGGGGACGCCGGAAACGCCGCTGACGCCGCCGGACGGTGTCGTCGCCGTGCACGTCAACGCGGACTCGGGCCTGCGCGACGATTCGAGCACGCTGACCGACTATTTCTTCAGCGAGAACACGCCGCGCGCACGTGACGACGGCGTCGTGCCGCAGTCACCGACGCGCAGTGCCCAGGAAGTCCGCAACCAGATCTTCTGATGCCACGCCCCACCCGCAAGTTCGAGGAGCGCCGCACCGAGCGGCGCTTCGCCGCGACCAACGCGACGCAGCAGCGCACGCTGATCGCGCAGGCCGCTGCGCGGCTCGTCGCCGAGCACGGCATCACCGACTGGACGATGGCCAAGCGCAAGGCGGCGCGCGAGCTCGGCTACGACGATCGCACGCCGCTGCCCGGTGACGACGAAGTGGAAGCCGCGCTCAACGCGCACCACGCGCTGTTCGGTGGAGGCGAGCAGGCGCTTACGTTGCGCGCCCAGCGCGAGGAAGCGCTGGAATGGATGCGCGCGCTGGCCGCCTTCGCCCCGCGCCTGACCGGCGGCGTCGCGGCCGGCTGGGCGACGCGCGACAGCGGCATCCGCCTCGAGCTCGAAGCCGACGACCCCAAGAGCGTCGAGCTCGCGCTGATCAACGCGCGCGCCGAGTACCGGTCGCTGCAGAGCCGCGCCGACGCGCCGGTGGAACTTGCCGTCGATTCGTCGCGTGGCGGGCTGCATCTGGTCGTGCGCTCGCGCGACGAGTCGCGGCACCGGCCGCGGCGCGACCGCCATGGGCGCGAGATGTTGCGCCTATCCGCCGACGAGGTTGCGGCGCTGATCGCGTCGACGGGTTGACGAACGCGTCGCGCTCCAGATCCCAGGCGCGGCAATCGCGCGTGACCGGCTGCGTGGCGAGCGACGACTATCCGCCGTGTACCAGCAGGATGCACAGGCCGGCGAGCCAACTCAGGCCCCAGACCCAGCGCAGCATGGCGGGCGACAGCAGCGCGTCGATCAGCGACCCCGAGAGCACCGCCGCGCGCCACCCTTCGATCACTTCCGCGCCATCGCCGAACACGACCCACGCGACGACCAGTGTCCACAGGCCGAAGCCGAGCCAGCCTCCGGGAATCGCCCACTCCAGCATTGCAGCCTCCGCAGCAACGACGCGCGATGGCTGAGCGTGCGTCCCGCGCGCCGGAGTTGCATCCGGATTGCGCCCAACGACGGTCGGCCGGGATCCAATCGCGACCCGGCCCGGACCAGCAACGCCGCGCAAGTCCGGTGCGACCTGGGCGGCAGAGCGCGAACCGGACCGCAAGCCGGCCGGCAGCGGCGGCGGTCAGGCCTTCAGGTACCGCGCCGCATCCAGCGCGAAGTACGTCAGGATGGCGTCCGCGCCGGCCCGCTTCATCCCCGTGAGCGCCTCCAGCACGCAAGCCTGCTCGTCGAGCCACCCGGCGAGGAATGCAGCCTTCAGCATCGCGTATTCGCCGGATACCTGGTAGACCGCGGTCGGCATGCCGAACGCGTCCTTCACGCGCCGGACGATGTCGAGATAGGGCATGCCGGGCTTGACCATCACCATGTCGGCGCCCTCGGCGATGTCCAGCCATGTTTCCCACAGCGCCTCGTCGCTGTTGGCAGGGTCCATCTGGTATGTGTATTTATTGCCGCCGCCGAGCGCGCCGGCGGAGCCGACCGCGTCGCGGAACGGGCCGTAGAAGCTCGACGCGTATTTCGCCGAGTACGCGAGGATCCGCGTGCGTCCACGCCCGGCCGCGTCCAGCGCCTGGCGCAACGCACCGATGCGGCCGTCCATCATGTCCGACGGCGCTACGAAGTCAGCGCCCGCTTCCGCGTGACACAAGGCCTGGCGGGTCAAAGCCGCGACGGTCTCGTCGTTCACGACGTACCCGGATGTGTCGATCAGGCCATCCTGGCCATGGCTCGTGTACGGGTCCAGCGCGACATCGGTGACCACTCCGAGCTCGGGAAAACGCGCCTTGAGGCCGCGGACGATGCGGGGCACGAGCCCGTCGGGATTCCATGCTTCGGCCGCGTCGTCCGACTTGCCGGAGGCGTCCACGACCGGGAACAGCGCCATCGCCGGAACGCCCAGTTCCAGGCACTGCTCTGCCTCGGCGTACAGCAGGTCCAGCGATTTGCGCGCGACACCCGGCAGCGACGGCACGTCCTCGCGCCGCCCGGTCCCATCCAGCACGAACACCGGATAGATGAAATCGTCGGCGGCGAGGCGCGTCTCGCGCATCATCCGCCTCGAGAAATCGTCGCGGCGCATCCGCCGCATCCGACGTTGCGGGAACGAACCGTCGAAGGCAAAACTCATCACGATCCTTTTGCCGGAACCCCGGGGCCGGCATGTGCGCCGAATGCTAGCAAACGCCGGCTGTGCGGCCGACGGCATCCGCTCCGGGATCCACGGCTGCACTTTGTGGAGAAATGGCGATCGCGTGGAACTTGGCCAGCGCGTCGCAGTCACACCGACAGACGGTGAACGTCTCCCGCTTCCCTCCCTGAGCGGGTGCCCGGATCGGCGCCTTCACGGCGCTGATCGCGGGCGTTTCGACCCCGGATCACTCCCCTTGATTCGGGGTCTTTTCTATGCGGGGCCGGGTGTCGCGCCGACCCAGCGATCGATGACGGCCTCCGCTTCGACGACGCCCTCGCGCTTGGTGGCCGAGAACGGGATCACGGTGACCATGCCGTAGTGGCCGCCCGCGACCTCGCGCAGGCCCTCGTCCAGCGAGGCGAGTGCTCGCTTGCGCTCCATCGTCCCCAGCTTGTCGACCTTGGTCGCCAGCACGAGCACCGGACGTCCCGACGGCAGGAAACCTTGCAGCAGCTTGTCGTCGCTGTCCTTGAGGCCATGGCGAGCATCGATCATGAGCACGAGCGCGACGAGCGTCGGCCGTGTCGTGACGTAGCTCCACAGGAAATCCTGCCATTGCTCCTTGAGCGCCTTGGGTACGGCCGCGTACCCATACCCCGGCAGATCCGCCACATAGGCGCCGCTGCGCAACCGGAAGAAGACGATCTGCTGCGTGCGGCCGGGCATCCGGCTCGTGTGCGCGAGGCGCGTGCGCGCCGCAAGCGCGTTGATCGCGCTCGATTTGCCGGCGTTGGAGCGTCCGGCGAACGCGATCTCGGGGGGACCCGCCGGTGGAAACTGCTCGGGGCGCGCGGCGGCGTCGACGAACTCAGCGCCGACCAGCGGATGTGGCGCGCGCGGGGCGGGGCTGTCTGCGCTTGGAGGCTTGGGCATGTACAATTATGGGCTTGGTGCGCGCGGGTTGGCGTGATCCGCGACATTGCCGCACCGCTCCATCCTCCAAGGGAGTTCTACGAGATGATTCGCAACTGGCTGGTGGCCGCCGTGTTCGCGTGGCCGGCGCTCGTTTCAGCCCAGGCGGCCGCACCCGCCAAGCCTGCAGAAGCCGCCGCACCGGCTGCCGAAGCCCCCAAGGCCGCCGCACCCGCTCCCGATGCCGCCAAGATCGTGTCCACCGTGTGCGCCGCGTGCCACGGCAGCGACGGCCACAGCGTGGCGTCGTCGAATCCCAACCTCGCGGGCCTTCCGGCCGCGTACATCGCGCTCCAGCTTGCCCACTTCAAGTCGGGCGTGCGCCCCGGCAGCGTGATGCCCGGGTTCGCGGCCACGCTGTCGCCGGCCGACATGGAAGCGCTCGGCGAATATTTCTCGAAGCAGAAGCCCAAGCCGGGGACGGCGCGTGACCCGGCGCTCGTGCAGGCCGGCCAGAAGATCTTCCGCGCGGGCATTCCGGCCACCGGCGTGCCGGCGTGTGCCGCCTGCCATTCGCCGGACGGCGCCGGCATCCCCAAGAACTTTCCGCGCGTCGGCGGCCAGTGGGCCGACTACACGTACGCGCAGCTGAAGGCGTTCGCCGGCGGCCAGCGCGGCAGCGACCCGAAGGGCGTCGACGTCAATGGCCACATCATGGCGGTCATCGCCGCCAAGCTCACCGACGCGCAGATGCGCGCCGTCGCGGAGTACATGCAGGGCCTGCGCTGACGCAGCCCGCGGGCGGCCGGCCGCTGCGGCATGCCTGACGTCCGCATAACGGCGCTCAACGTCCACCCGCTCAAGGGCGCGCGACCCATCGCGGTCGCGCGTGCCGATGTCGCGCCGGAGGGCCTTGCCACCGGCGGCGTCGGCGATCGCGAATGGATGGTCGTCGACGCCAGCGGCCGCTTCGTCACGCAGCGTTCCCATCCGCGCCTCGCGCTGGTCGGCACTGCCGCCGCCGACGGCGTGCTGACGCTCACGCACGGCACGTCATCGCTGCGGCTGCCGCCCGCAGACGCCACCCCGTCGCGCGAGGTGACCGTCTGGCGGAGCCACGTGCGCGGCTTCGACGCAGGCGATGTTGCCGCCGCGTGGATCGGCGCAGCGCTCGACAGCGACGGCCTGCGCATCGTGCGCTTCGACCCGGCGAAACCCCGCAGGTGCAATCCCGATTTCGTTGGCGACAGCGGCGCGCATACGCGCTTCGCCGACGGCTACCCGATCCTCGTCATCGGCGAGGCATCGCTCGCGGAGCTGAACGGTCGGCTGGCCGCGCGTGGGCATGCGCCGGTGCCGATGGATCGCTTCCGCCCCAACGTGGTCGTGAGCGAGCTCGAGGCCTACGGCGAGGACTACGTCGAGACGCTGACGCTGGGCAGCGTGGTGCTGCGCCTCGTGAAGCCATGCACCCGCTGCGAGGTGACCACGATCGACCAGGCCTCCGGAGCACGCGGCGACGAACCGCTGTCGACGCTTGCCGGCTATCGGCATCACCCGCGCTTGCGGGGCCTCACGTTCGGCGTCAACGCGATCGTCGTGCGCGGTGCGGGATCGACGCTCGCCGTCGGCGCCGACGGGGTCGCGGATTTCGCGTTCTGAACGGAAACCGGGTCCCCCCGTTGGCCGCGGGCGCCTGCGCTAGCTGCCCACGGGCCCGCACATGCGGATGCCTTCGTCGGCCCAGCCACTGTCGGCATCCAGCTGCGCCTTGATGATCGGGTCCGTGACGAAGCGGTGGTTCGTCCGCGCCGAGTGGAAGAAGCGCCACACGGGCGCCGTATTGGCCGGGCACGACGTCGGCGTCAGCGGCGCCCGCATGTAGAACGCGAAGTCGGTCGGGTTGCCGGGAGAGGGATGCTCGAGCACCCAGCCCGGGAACTGCGTCGGGTTGCCGGTCACCGCCGCGCAGTCCGTGGGCAGGCCGTAGAAGTGCGAGTCGCCGTAGGCCGGTATCTGATAGAAACGGCAGACGCCGACCGCGCCGCTGACGGGCGCCGTGTATGCGAGGAAGCGCACGCCCGTGCGCTCCCAACCGGCGAAGACCCCCGTGTCCAGCGCATTCTGGTCGTCGGCGCTTGCCGTGATGAAGTACGCGTCGAGCGCCTGGCTGTAGTACTCGACGACCACCGCCGTGTTGGGGACCGTGTTGCCGGGCGTCAGGTAATCGCGCACGAGCGGCAGCATCTTGTCCATCCGCGAGTAGTAGCTCCCGCCACTGGGCTTGGTGCACGAGAGGTCGACGTCGCCGGCCGTGAGCGCGCCGCGGAACTCGTAATAGCCCTTGCTGCTGGACGTCAGCAAACCCGAGCCGCTGGAACCGCCTTCGGTGATCCCCAGCGACCAGTAGACCTGGATCAGCCCCGGCAGCACCTCGGCGGTCCCGTCATCGTTGGTGATCCGCACGTCGATGTAGCCGCCATCGGGCCCGGGCGTGATCGCACCCTCGGAGTATTTCTTCGTGTCGCCCTCCGGGTGGTGGAGAGCGATCATCGCGCCGGAGGTGATCGGCGTGGAATTCCATGCGGAGAAGTGCGTGCCGGCCGGAGGCGTGTCGTGCAGACGCACGAGGGCCCAATCCTGGCTGGGGCTATGCCCCAGCAGCATCGCGCCCCCGGTCAGTTGCACGAACGGGCCCACGGCCGTCGTGTGCCCGCAGTCGCCGTCGGGCGCGTCGAGGAACCAGTACGTGTTCAGCGTCCGCGCGGCATACGCGGTGTCCATGCAATGCGCGGCCGTCGAGAAGTAGGGCGTGCCCGAGCTGATCGAGTCGTTCATCAGCGTGCCGCTGCAGAGCCACGACGTGCCGTCGGCTTCGGTGAAGATCATCCGCGCGACGCCGGACGCCGCGTTCGTCAGCGCATCCGTCATCGTCGGCGCGCATTTCCAGTTGACCTCGCAGGTGCCGGAGCGTCCCAGGTTGCCATCGCGCGACAGTGCCGCAGCGTTCGTATCCGCGCCCGCGGTCGTGAGGTGCGACAGCTCGACGACGGACAGCGGGCTGCCGGTGCGCAGCGTGCCGGCGGGCTCGCTGATCTCGATCGTCAGCGTGTCGCCGTCGACGACAGGCGTCCACCACTCGCCCAGCGTGGCCGTGGCCTGGGCGATCGCATTGAGCGTGTACGGGCCATAGACGACGCCGCTCGCGCCGGCGATGCGCACGACGGCATCGGGATCCGCGGCGGCCGCCATCCGCACGGCGACGCGCACCGCGGCCGCACCGGTGGATGTCACGCGCACCGACGCGACATCGCTGCCGTCGGCGCCCCGCTGCCAGCGGAGTGCCGCCATCGGGATCGCGCGCGTGGCTTCCGGAATCGCGCGTCCGATGCCGATGTTGCGCGCGAGCAGGCGCTTCTGGCCCGGCACCGCCGTGGCCGTCGGCGCGGCGAGCTCCGCGGCCGTTGGCGCGGGCAGCACGATCGCGAGCGGCGTCGACGATGCGGGCGCCATCAGCGCCGTCGGCGCCGCCATCGTGCGCGCCATCGGCGTCGGCGGGACGTAGGGCGGTACCGAGGTCGGCAGCCCGCCGGCCACGGCGGCGGCAGGCAGCATGGCGGCGGCCAGCAGGCGCGCGGCGCGCGCCAGGTGTGAAACGAAGCGGGTATCGACGATCATGGGCTCTCCGGGTGCTGCATGCGGCCTTCCGCACTCCCCGGCGGTCGGGCTATGGCCGCGCGCGTCGCGCAACCGCGTGCAGTCTAGCGCGGCATGGCTTCCGCGCGCGGCCTGTCGCCATTGCCCGACAGCGCCTCGCGCAGCGCATCGCGCCACGGCGGCAGCATAAAGCCAAACGTACGGCCGAACCGTGCGGCGGACAGCACGCTCATCGGCGGGCGGCGCGCGGGCGTCGGATACTCCGCGGTCGTGATGGGCACGACGCGCGGCCGCCGCGCGGGCTCCGGCATCGCGTCCACGATCGCGGTCGCGAACGCGTGCCACGTCGTCTCGCCGGTGGACGACAGGTGATAGAGCCCCCGCCGTTCGCGCAGGTGCGGGAGCCCGCGTGCGACGAGCGTCGCCGTCGCGCGCGCCAGCGTGCGGCTCCAGTTGGGCACGCCGCGCTGGTCCGCGACGACGCGCAGCTCGTCGCGCTCGCGCGCGAGCTTCTGCATCGTCAACAGGAAATTGCGGCCACGCGTCGCGTAGACCCAGCTCGTGCGGAACACCAGCGCGTCGGCGTCCGCTGCAGCGATCGCGCGCTCGCCGGCGAGCTTGGTCGCGCCATACACGCCGAGCGGATTCGTCGCGTCCTGCTCGGTGTACGGCGCGTGCGCGAGGCCGTCGAACACATAGTCCGTCGAATAATGGATCAGCACGGCGCCGGCGCGGCGCGCCTCCTCCGCCAGCACGCCGGGCGCGCGGGCGTTGATCGCAGCCGCGAGCGCGGGCTCGGCTTCGGCGCGATCGACGGCCGTGTACGCGGCCGCGTTGACGACCAGCGCCGGCGCCACGTCGCGCATCGTCGCCACGATCGCATCGGGGTCGGCGACGTCGAGCTCGCGGCGCGATGTCGCGACGACATCGCCGCGGCCGGCGAGCCCGCGCGCAAGCTCGTAGCCGAGCTGGCCGTCCGCGCCGGTGACCAGGATCCGCATCGCGTGCCGTTACGCGTAGCACTCCGCCGCCGCCAGCGGCGCGCCCAGCGCGTCCTTCGCGGCAACGAGCGGCGGTTCCGCGAGCGGCCACGCGATCGCGAGCGCAGGGTCGTCCCACTTGAGCGTCCGCTCGTGCTGCGGATACCAGTAATCCGTCGTCTTGTAGAGGAACGTCGCGTGCTCCGACAGCGCGACGAAGCCGTGCGCGAAGCCGGGTGGCACCCACATCATCCGCTGGTTGCCTGCCGCCAGGTGCGCGCCGGCCCAGCGCCCGAACGTCGGCGACGAACGCCGCAAATCGACGGCGACGTCGTAGACCTCGCCTTCGACGACGCGGACGAGCTTGCCCTGCGCATGCTCGATCTGGTAGTGGAGCCCGCGCAGCACGTGGCGGCGCGAGCGCGAGTGGTTGTCCTGCACGAACGTCGCGTCGATGCCGGCTTCCGCGAACGCGCGCGCGTTCCAGCTCTCGAAGAAGTAGCCGCGCTCGTCGCCGAACACGCGCGGCTCGAGCAGCAGCACCTCCGGTATGGCCATCGGCGTGACTTTCACGCGCGCCTCGCTAGCGGACCACGGGGTCCTTGAGCAGCCCCAGCAGGTAGCGGCCGTAGCCGTTCCTGGCGAGCGCCTCGCCCATCGCCTGCAGCGCGGCCGCGTCGATCCACCCCAGGTGGTATGCGATCTCCTCGGGACAGGCGATCTTGAGGCCCTGCCGGCGCTCGATCGTCTCGATGTATTGCGACGCCTCGAGCAGCGACTCGTGCGTGCCGGTGTCGAGCCACGCCATGCCGCGCCCCATCACCTCGCAGCGGAGCTCGCCCCACGCGAGGTAGGCCTTGTTGACGTCGGTGATCTCGAGCTCGCCGCGCGCGGACGGCGCGAGGTCGCGCGCGACATCGAGTACACGGTTGTCGTAGAAATAGAGGCCGGTGACCGCATAGCGCGAACGCGGCACCTTCGGCTTCTCCTCGAGGCTCAGCACGCGGCCGTCCGCGTCGAGCTCGGCGACGCCGTAGCGCTCCGGGTCCGACACCGGATACGCGAACACGGTGGCCCCTTCCGTGTCGGCCGCGGCGCGGCGCAATTGCAGCGCGAGGTCGTGACCATAGAAAATGTTGTCGCCAAGCACCAGCGTCACGCTGCCACGGCCGACGAACTCGCGGCCGATGACGAACGCCTGGGCGAGACCGTCCGGCGACGGCTGCACCGCATACGACAGGTTGAGGCCCCACCGCGACCCGTCGCCGAGCAGCTGCGCGAAGCGCGGCGTATCGTCGGGCGTCGAGATCAGCAGGATGTCGCGGATGCCCGCCAGCATCAGCGTCGACAGCGGGTAGTAGATCATCGGCTTGTCGTACACCGGCAGCAACTGCTTGCTGACCACCTGCGTGACGGGATAGAGCCGCGTACCCGAGCCGCCGGCCAGGATGATGCCCTTGCGTGCCGGCGTACTCATCGGGCGTTCCTCCGCGCTGCGCGCGCCGGCATGGGCGCCTCGAAGCGGCCTGTAGCGCTCATGCCGCGAGATACGCGAGCCGCTTCGCCTCGCGGCGGCCGCGGCTCACGCTGTCGAGGATGATCCCGCAGACGAACATCAGCGCCGCGATGACGACGAGCGCGGCAGCGAGGACCGCCGTGGGAAAGCGCGGCACCTGGTGCGTCTCGACGAATTCCACGATGACCGGCACGCCGAGCACCAGCGCGAGCACGAGCGCCGTGATGCCGAGCACGCCGAAGAAGCGGACCGGGTGCATCTGCTCGTAGAAATGCGTCAGCGCCGCGAGGATGCGCGCACCGTCGCTCCACGTCGACAGCTTGCTCGCCGAACCCTGCGGCCGTGCGCCGTACGGCGTGTCGAGCTCGCGGACCGACAGCCCGAGGTCGGCCGCGTGCACGGTCAGTTCCGTCTCGAGCTCGAAGCCCCGCGACAGCGCGGGCAGCGAACGGACGAAACGACGCGACATCACGCGATAACCGGAGAACACGTCGGCGAGCGGCACGCCGAACAGGCGCGAGACCGACGCCGTGAACAGCCGGTTTCCCCACTGGTGCCCGCGGCGGTACGCCCCCGCGGCGAGCTCCGCCGCGGTCACGCGCCGGCCGACGACCATGTCCAGCCGCGCCTCCACCAACGCTGCGACGAGGCGCGGGGCGGACGCGGCGTCGTATGTCGCGTCGCCGTCCACCATCACGTACACATCCGCGTCGACCGCACCCAGCAGCCTGCGCAGCGCGTGGCCCTTGCCGGGCCGCGGCTCGGCGAGCACCGACGCCCCCGCGGCCCGGGCGCGCGCGGCGGTATCGTCCGTCGACGCGTTGTCGCAGACCCAGATCTCGGCGTCCGGCAACGCGGCGCGAAAGTCGCTGACGACGCGCGCGATCGTGATCGCTTCGTTGCGGCAGGGCACGAGGACGGCGATGGGAGGGCGCATGACGGTGTGGGCGCACGCAGCCTCAAGGGCGCTGCACGCGGCCGCTATGGTAACAGCGCGCATTGGCGGCTGCCGTTAGAATCGCGTGATGGCGTCCCGCTCCGTCCCCGCGTCGAGCGCAGCCGTCCCGGTCGTTGGCGACGCGGGGAACGCGTCCGTCATGCGCGATCTCCGTCGGGTCGACGGGGTTGTCGCCGTGGTTGCTGCCGCGATCGCGCTCGTCGTGGTCGTGCGCGCGCTGCGTCTCGTCGATCCGTACTGGGACACGCTGCAATACCACTGGCCCTATGCGGCGCGCGCGGCCGGGCTCTGCGACGCGGCATGCCTCGGCTTCCCCCCCGGCATCGAGATACGCTACCAGGCGTTCCCTCTGGTATTCCACTGGCTGTTCGGCATGCTGTGGCGCATCGCTGGCACGCCTGCGGCCGGCCACCTCGTCGGCATCGCGATGCTGGCCGGGCTGTGCGTCTGGCTCCGCGCGCGGATGCGCGTCCCGCTCGCCTGGTCGTGGCTCGGCTTCCTCGCCGTGCCGCTCGTACAGATCCACGTGACGTCGAGCTATGCGGACCTCACGGCCAACGCAGCGATCGCGCTCGCGTTGCTGTGCACGCTGCGGCTCGCGCTCGAACGCGACGCGGCAATGGGCACCGACACCGCCATCGCCGTCGGTGCGCTCGCGCTGGCCGCCGGCAGCAAGCTGCAGCTCGTGCCCGTGACGCTCGTGGTCTGGGCGGCGCTGACGGTCGTCGTGCTGCGCAACCTGCGCTCGGCGGGACAGCGAGCGTGGCCGGCCGCGGCGGGCCTCGTCGCGGCCGCGTTGCTGCTCGTCGCGCCGCAGCTGTGGCTCAACGCGCTGCACTTCGGCAATCCGTTCTACCCGGTGGAGGTCAAGGTCGGGCATTGGGTCCTGCCGGGACCGGAGACGATGCGCCAGCAGGGCATGTCGATCGGGACGCAGTGGGCGGGCAAGCCGGCGTGGCTGCGCTGGCTCGCGTCGGTGCTCGAATACGACGCACTGCGCGGGCGCGACCCGCCGTGGAGCATCGACCAGGGCGACGTGCCGTTCACCAGCGCCGCATTCCGGCTCGGCGGCTATTTCGCGCCGTATGTGATCGCGCTGTGGACGCTCGTCATCCTGCGCGCGCGCCGCGGCGACGCAGGCCGGCCGGTCGCCGCATGGCTCGCCGCGCTGTCGGTGCTGTGCGCGCTGCTGCCGCTCGCGCACGAGCTCCGCTACTACCTGTTCTGGATGCTGGTGCTCGTCGCCGCGACGCTGGCGCTCGGGTTCTGGCCGCGCTTCGCGGCCGCGCGCCAGCCGGCGACCGCCATGCTCGTCCGCGGCACGGTCGCGATCGCGTTCGTGTCGGTCGTCTTGCTGACGGGTGCCACGTATCTCAGGACCGCCGGCGTGAAGCTCGCGGACCTGACGGCCCCCACGGCGCCAGCCGTGGCCGCACTCGCGCCCGGTTCGACGCTGTGCATCGATGGCACGACGCGCGACGCGATCCTCTACTCGGAGCTGTTCCATCCCGCGCCGCCGCATCACGTGCGGTCGGTGCTGCCGGGCGCGCACGACGGCTGTACGCAAACGCTGACGCTGCATTGAGCCGGCGCCCGCGCGCCGTGGGCCGCGCGGTCAGTGCGCGTAGTGCCGTTCGATCCAGTGCCGGTAATCGCCGCTCGTCACGTCGGCGAGCCATTGCGGGTGGTCGACGTACCAGCGCACCGTGCGGCGGATGCCGGTGGCGAACGTCTCGGCCGGCGTCCAGCCGAGCTCGGTGCGGATCCGCGTCGCGTCGATCGCGTAGCGGCGGTCGTGGCCCGGGCGATCCTTGACGTACGTGATCTGCGCGGCGTAGTCGCGGCCGGGCCTGCATTCGGCCACCGCCGCGCACAGCGTCTTCACGACGTCGATGTTGGTCATCTCGGCGTTGCCGCCGACGTTGTACGTGGCACCGGGCAC
>JAFEDG010000025.1 GCA_018241745.1 Pseudomonadota bacterium | reverse complement strand
GTGTTGCTGGATGCGGTGCCGCCAGGCGCATACGAGACGACGGCCGACGCGCCGCTCGCGCCGACGCTGTCGTAGCCGACCGCCTTGAACGTATGCGTGCCGGGCGACGGGATGTCGAAGAGAATCCAGTAGGGCGACTTCGTCGTCGAGCCGACGACGGCGCCATCCATCATGAAATCGATCCGCGTGATGTAGCCGGCGCTGGGCGTTGCGGTGGCGGACAGCATCACCTCGTCGGGCGTGCCCGCGGCGAGCAGCGACAGCGTCGTGACGACGCCGCTGGGCTTGGTGGCGCTTGCGGGGTTGGGACTCGTGTAGATGTAGTACGCGACGCCCTGCAGCTGGAACCAGGGCCAGTTGGCAAGGACGATGTCGCGATTGGTGTCGCCGTCCGCGTAGAAGTACGCGTTGGTCCGGGTGTTGTAGAACCGGTACAGCGGCTCGCGGTCGGTACCGTCGCCGGTCGGCACGTAGTACACCGGCCCTTCGTACAGGAACGTCGGCTTGGTGGCGAGCACCTGGTCGCGCTCGCTGGTCGACGACGTATAGAAGTGCGTCGACGTCGACGTGTCGTAGAACCGGAACACGGGCACCGTGTCCGGCGCGGACGTGATCGACGCGTAGAACTTCGGGCCTTCGTACAGGAACTGCGGCCACAGCCGCAGGACCGTGTCGCGATCGGAGACCGAGGTCGTGTAGAAGTGCGTCCCCGTGTCGATGTTGAAGAACCGGAACACCGGCTGCGCCGTGTCCGCCGCCGCCGGACCGCCGGCCAGTCCCAGTGCCAGGACCAGCGCCAACAGCACGCCACGCCAGCACACCGCCCCCCAGCCGCCCACGGCTGCCCACGCCCGCATTCCGCGCTGCATCTGACGCTCTCCCTGGCTCTCGCCGCCCCGGGACCCTTGCGTCGGCTTGCCTGCCCGCGACGCTGCGTGATCCCGGCTCGGCGCGATTATTCGCCCCAGACTTGCGGTTTGCAAGACTCATGCCGCGTTCGGCGACGAACGGTCGATTGCGTCAAAACTTATGCAAGAGGGATGCTAAGGACTTTCTCCAGTATATTGTTTTTATTCACATAACTTCGATGTTGCGGCCGTCAATCATTCCCCGCAACACCACGTTAAATGACAACGACACAGGCCGGCCGCGGCCGTGAAACGGCAATTCCGGTGACGCAAAAACGGCATATTGCGGCAAGCAGGCCGACGACCGCGGCTTTGCCGCGGTCGCTCGCGCGTTTCATGACATTGGGATTGATCCGTACCGGGCTTCGGCGGGCCGCCCGGCGCCGTCACTTGGCCGGCGCGGCCTCCGCGCCGGCGCGGGCTGCACGATGTTCGGCGCGCGCCTGGTGCATCGCGTCGTTGACGATCGCGCGCTGGCCCGGGTCGAGGCTGTCGTACACCTTCTGCCACGCCGCGTGCACGCTTTCGCGCAACGCGGCGCGCTGGTCCGCCGTGTGGGCAGCAGCATCGACGGCCGTCTCCCCCGACGCGTCCGCGGCGGAGCGCATCGCGCGCGCCTGCGCTCGGGCATCCCGCGACGTCGCCTTCGCCTGGTCCAGCAGCGCCTGCTGGCTGGACGTCAGCTTGAGCTTCGCCGCGGTGGATTCCAGCGCCTTCATCAGCGCGGGCCCGCTGCTTCCGGTGTATCGCATCGGCGGCGGCGTGCCTTGCGCGGGCGTGCCTTGCGCCAGTGCACTGCCGGCCGTCAAGGCTGCGACGAAGCCGACGGCAAGCGTACGACGTAACGGGATCGAAACCATGGGATTCCTTTCATGCGGGGACCGGCGCATCGCGCCCGGCCCCGGTGGTTTGGAGAGCGCAACTTCGAACATAACGCGCGGCGGTCGTTCCACGCTGACGCCAGCTTTTGCAACCGCGGTTTGCCCCCGGAGCGAAGGTTACAATCCGTTACGCTCGCGTGCGTGCCGCCCGTGGCCGCGCGCGTTCCAATGCAACATGAACACACGAACCACGACCGCACCATCGCGCATTCTCGTCGTCGACGACGACGTCCGCTTGCGCGACCTCCTGACCCGCTACCTCGACGAGCAGGGCTTCGACGTGAAGGCGTTGCCGGATGCGTCGCAGCTCGACAAGCGGCTGCAGCGCGATCCCCCGCACCTGATCGTGCTGGACCTGATGCTGCCGGGCGAGGACGGCCTCGCGATCTGCCGCAGGCTGCGCGGTGCCGGCGAGACCGTGCCGATCATCATGCTGACGGCCAAGGGCGAGGACGTCGACCGTATCGTCGGCCTCGAGATGGGCGCCGACGATTACCTTGCGAAGCCGTTCAACCCGCGCGAACTCGTCGCGCGCATCCACGCCGTCCTGCGCCGCCATGCCGATCGCCCCGCGCCAGGTACGCCCACCGAGGATGGCGTCGTCGCCTTCGGCCCGTGGCAGCTGGACCTCGCCGCACGCACGCTGACGCAGGGCAGCAAGGTCGTCAACCTGACCACCGGCGAGTATTCGCTGATCAAGGTGCTCGTCCAGCATCCGCGCCAGCCGCTTGCGCGCGAGAAGCTGATGCTGCTGGCGCGCGGCCGTGACCACGAGGTGTTCGACCGCGCGATCGACGTCCAGGTGTCGCGCGTGCGCAAGCTGGTGGAGCCGGACCCGGCCAATCCCCGCTACATCCAGACCGTCTGGGGTTTTGGCTATGTCTATGTACCGGACAGCGAGGGAGTCGTGACGTCGTGAGGCTGTGGCCGCGCTCGCTGTTCGGGCGCATGGTCCTGCTGCTGATCGCCGTCGTTGCCATCGCGGCGGCCGCCACGTTCCTGATCTTCCGCGAGGACCGGTCGGCACTGCTCGCACGCCAGTTCGGCGATACCAAGATCGTTCAGCTGCAGGCGTTGCGGGCTGCGCTGGAAGCCACGAGCGACACGGAGACGCGGCGCGAGCACACGGCACGACTCGAGCGCGAGTATGGCGTGCGCATCGTGCCCGAGCTCGACCGCCCGCGCTTCGGCGCGCCGGCGGGCTCGAGCCTCGCGGGCCTCGACACGCGGCTCAAGGAAGCGCTGGGCGACACGACCGAGCTGCACGTCGCGCCCGGGCGCGGGCTGCTGATCGTGAAGATCGACGCCGCCGGCACAGGCTACTGGGTGGGCTTTCCGCTGCGCTCGTTCGACGAGCACGACGAGATGCCGACGCGGGCGCTCGCATGGACGATCACAGTCGCCGCCCTGCTGCTCGTGGCCGCGTATGCGTTCACGCGCTACCTCGCGCTGCCGCTGCGTGAGCTCGCGAGCGCCGTCACGCGCGTCGGGCGCGGCGAGGCGCCGCCGCCGCTGCCGGAATCGGGTCCGTCGGAGATCGTCGCGCTGAACCACGGCTTCAACACGATGCTTGGCAACCTGCGCCAGATCGAGCGCGACCGTGCGCTGCTGCTCGCCGGCATCTCCCACGACCTGCGCACGCCGCTCGCGCGGCTCCGGCTTGGCGTAGAGATGGGCGCCGACCCTTCCACCCGCGAAGGGATGGTGTCGGACATCGAGGAGATGGACCGGATCGTCGGGCAGTTCCTGGAATTCGCGCGCGGCGAGGACGCGTCGGCCATCGAATTGGTGGACGTGGCCGCGCTGGCCGAGCGCGTGGTCGCGCGCTACCGCACGGCGGGCAAGGAGGTTCGATATGCGGGCACCGCCACGCCGCCGGTGCCGCTGCGGCCGACCGCGCTGTCGCGACTCATCGCCAACCTCGTCGACAACGCGCTCGCCTATGCCGGGCCGCCGGTCGACGTGACCGTGCGCACGCGCCCGGAAGCGATCGTCATCGAGGTGGCGGACCGCGGCCCCGGCATCCCGGCCGCCGATGTCGAGCGCCTGAAGCTGCCGTTCACGCGCAGCAGCATGGCGCGTTCGCGCGCCGACGGCGTACCCGGGGCGGGGTTGGGCCTCGCGATCGTCGAGCGCGTCACGCGGCAGCACGGCGGCACGTTCGACCTGCTCGCGCGCGACGGCGGCGGCACGCTCGCGCGCGTCGAACTGCCGCGCGCGCCGGCGGCCGCGGCGAGCCCGGTGCTCGCGCGCGGCTGACACCGGTTCAGCCGGCGGGCGACGGCTCGCCAGCCACGCGCTGCAGCAGCACGCTCGCCTGCGCCGCAATGCCCTCGCCGCGTCCCGTAAAGCCAAGCCGCTCCGTCGTCGTCGCCTTCACCGACACGCAGTCGACGTCGGCACGGACTGCGCGCGCGATGTTCATCCGCATCGCGTCGACGTGGGGCGCAAAGCGCGGGGCCTGCGCGATCAGCGTGGCGTCGACGTTGGCGACGGCATACCCGAGCGACGACATGATCAGCGCGACATGCGCGAGGAGCTTGACGCTGTCGGCCCCCTTCCAGCGCGGATCGGTGTCGGGGAAGTGGCGGCCGATGTCGCCCTGCGCAAGCGCGCCGAGGATCGCGTCGGCGATCGCATGCAGCAGCACGTCGGCGTCGGAATGGCCGTCGAGACCACGTTCGTAGGGAACGTCGACGCCGCCGACGATCAGCTTGCGGCCGGCGACCAGCGCGTGCACGTCGAAGCCGGTGCCGGTCCTGAACAGGGGTTGGCTCATGCGGGGCTTGTCATGGTTGCGCGCTCGCGCTGGTACACGGCTTCGGCGAGCGCCAGGTCGTCGGGACGGGTGATCTTGAAATTCGCGGGGCTGCCGGGCACGAGGCGCGGCGCGTGCCCCGCGCGTTCCATCGCCTCCGCCTCGTCGGTACACGCGTCGTCGACGTCCGCGGCCAGCGCTGCGCGCAGCAGGCCGTAGCGGAACATCTGCGGCGTCTGCGCGAGCCAGAGGCCGCGACGGTCGAGCGTAGCGGTGCTGCGCTCGCCGCCGGCCGCGCCCGTCGCGCGCTTGACCGTGTCGCCCACCGGCAGCGCGAGCAGGCCCCCGACGGGATCGTCGGCAAGCGCCGTCCTGAGGCGCACGAGCGCCTCTGGCGGGCACAGTGCGCGCGCCGCATCGTGGATGGCGACGAAGTCGGCATCCCCGCACTGCCCGGCAAGCGCCGCAAGCGCCGCGCGCACCGTCGCCGCGCGCGTGGCGCCACCACAGCGCAGCACGAGTACGCCAGGCACGTCGTCGGCCATCGTTGCGAAATGACGATCGTCGGGTGCGAGCGCGACGACGATGCGCGCCGGCGCGAGCGCGGCCAGGCGCTCGACCGCATGCGCGAGCAGCGGTCGTCCGCCCAGCAACGCATACTGCTTGGGGACCGCTCCGCCGAAGCGCGCGCCGGTGCCCGCGGCCGGCACGATGGCGACGATCCGGGGCGCCGCGCTCATGCGGCTTCGCCGCGCACCAGCGGCTCGAGGGCCGCGCGAACGGGCGCGGGAATCGCGACGGGCTGTCGCGTCGTCCGGTCGACCCAGACGTGGACGAACCGGCCGAACGCCGCCGCGTCGTCGGCACCGGCGCGGAACAGGCCGATCGCGTATGTCACCGACGAGCGGCCCAGCGCGCGCACGACGAGGCCTGCGTCGACGACCTCGGGAAACGCGAGCGACGCGCGGAAGTGGCAGCGCGTCTCGACGACGACACCCATCGCGGCACCGTCGTGGATGTCGAGGCCGCCGGCGCGGATCAGGTGCTCGTTCACCACCGTGTCGAAATAGGCGTAGTAGACGACGTTGTTGACGTGGCCGTACGTGTCGTTGTCCATCCAGCGCGTCGGGATGGCGAGGAAATGCGCGAAATCCGCGCGCGACGGCGGCGGCGTGCGCGCCTCGCCATTCATCGCGTGCGCTCGCGCGGCGTGTCGAGCATCCGCTCGTCGAGCAGTTCCACCCAGTGCCGGACCGGCCGCGTCGTACCCGCCGCGAGATGCGTCATGCAGCCGATGTTGGCGGTCACGATCACATGCGGGCGCTCGGCCTCGAGCGCAGCGAGCTTGTTGCGGCGGAGCTCGCTCGCGAGCTCAGGTTGCAGGATCGAGTACGTGCCCGCCGAGCCGCAGCACAGGTGCGCATCCGTGAGCGGCAATCGCTGGTGGCCCATGGCATCGACGAGTTCCTCGACGCGGCCTTTCAGCTTCAGGCCGTGCTGCAGCGTGCAAGGCGGGTGGACGGCGACGCGTTGCGAGCCGCGATCCAGCGCGATCGTCGTCGCGACGCGCCGCCATTCGTCGCCGATGACCTCGACGGGATCGCGCGTGCGCGCGGCGACGAACGCCGCGCGCTCGGCATAGGCCGGGTCGTCCTCGAGCAGGTGGCCATAGTCGCGGACGTGGACGCCGCAACCGCTGGCCGACACGATCAGCGCCTCGGCCCCGGTGTCGAGCAGCGGGAACCACGCGTCGACGTTGCGCCGCGCGAGCGCCTTCGCCTCGTCGTGCGCGGACAGGTGTTCCGACAGCGCGCCGCAACAGCCACCGGCCTGCGGCGCGGGCACCAGCGAGATGCCGATGCGGTCGAGCACGCGGGCGAGCGCCGCGTCGATGGCCGGCGCCAACGATGGCTGTACGCAGCCCTGCAGCGCGAGCATCCGCCGCGCGTGGCGTGGCGGCGGCCACGTTCCTGCGGGCCGGCCGACCGGCACGCGCTGCGCCAGCTCGCGCGGCAGCCACGGTCGCGCCGCGCGCCCCAGCGCGAGCAGCGCGCCGAAGCCGAGCCGGCTCTGCAGCCCGCGCCGCAGCGCGTACCGCTCGGCTGCGGCCGCCGGCGGGCGGCCGACGATGTCTTCGACGATGCGCCGGCCGTAATCGACGAGCCGCCCATAGCGCACGCCGCTCGGGCATGTCGTCTCGCAGCTGCGGCAGGTGAGACAGCGGTCGAGGTGCAATTGCGTCGTCGTCGTCGGCGTCGCCCCCTCGAGCACCTGCTTGATCAGGTAGATGCGGCCACGCGGTCCGTCGAGCTCGTCGCCGAGCAACTGGTAGGTCGGGCACGTGGCCGTGCAGAAACCGCAATGGACGCAGGCGCGCAGGATGGCCTCGGCCTCGCGGCCTTCGCGGGTGGCGGCGTATTGCGGGGCGAGGTTCGTTTCCACGTGGAGGTCAGAGGCCGGCGTAGAGCCGGTCGCGGTTGAGGATGCGCGCGGGGTCGAACGTCGCCTTCAGGCGCTCGTGGATCGCGTGCAACGGCGCCGGCAGCGGCGCGAACGTGCCGTGCGCGACGCGCACGGCGTCGCTCCCCCGGAACAGCGTCGCATGGCCATGCGCCTGCGCCGCGCGCTGGCGCACGGTCGCAGCATCGATGCTCGACGGCTGCCACAGCCAGCGCAGCGCTCCGCCCCACTCGATCAACTGCTCGCCGCCGAGGCCCGCGTGCGGCGACGTGGCCCCCACGGACAGCCGCCACAGCGCGTCGCCCGTGCGTGCGCCATCGGCAAAGAAGTCGTGCGTCTGCTCGCGCACGCTCGCCCAGAACGACGTCGCGTTGTCGACGGACGTGCCGCCGAGCGTGCGCATCGCCTGCACGACGGCAGGCTCGGCGCCCGACAACCGGACGGCGAGCGTGCCGCGCCAATAGCAGGTTGCGGACAATGGCAATCCGCGCGCCGACCAGTCGTTGGTCATCTGGATCGCGGCATCGGCGCCGCATTCGAACGCGCGCGTCGCGTCACAGCGTGGCACCGGCAGGCACTTGAGCGCGACTTCGGTGATCACCCCCAGCGTGCCCAGTGCGCCGACCATCAGCCGCGTCGCGTCGAAGCCCGCAACATTCTTCATCACCCGGCCGCCGAAGCGCAGCAGCGTGCCGTGGCCGTCCACGACCGACAGGCCCAGCACGAGGTCACGCACCGCACCGCCCCACGGCCGCCGCGGTCCGGACAACCCTGCGGCGACGACGCCGCCGAGCGTCGCGCCCGGGCCGAAATGCGGCGGCTCGAACGCGAGCATCTGGCCGGCATCGGCAAGCCGCTGCTCGATCTCGGCCAGCGGCGTGCCGGCCCGCGCGACCAGCACGAGTTCCGTGGGCTCGTAGTCGACGATGCCCGCGCACGCCCGCGTGTCGAGCAGTTCGCCCGCCGTCGGGTTGCCGTAGAACGCCTTGGTCCCGCCGCCGACGATCGCGAGCGGTGTGCGCGCAGCCGCCGCCGCGCGGATCCGGTCCTGCCACTCGGCCACGACGTCGGCGGTCATCGCGCGTCGCTCACAGGCGGCCGGCGGCCGCGAGCTTGTCGCGATAGATGATGCGCGGCTCGTCGTCCTCGACCACGGCGGTCTCCCGCAACGCGGCGTCCTCCCACTCGCGCATCCACGGATGCGCGAGCAATGCCGCGAGGTAATCCGCGGCCGCGCCCTGCGGGGCGACGCCATAGGTGCGAAAGCGGAACGCCACCGGCGCGTAGAACGCGTCGACGAGCGAGAACGCGCCGCACAGCCACGTATCGCCTGTGCCGTAACGGCGCCGCGATTCGTTCCACAGCGCCTCGATGCGCGTGATGTTGCCGGCAAGCGCCGGCGACCAGGGGCGTACGTCCACGCGCTCGCGCACGTGCATCGTCATCTCGTTGCGCAACGCGCCGAAGCCGGAGTGCATCTCCGCGGCCAGCGAGCGCGCCCACGCGCGCGCCACCGTGTCCGCGGGCCACATGTGCGGGTGGCGCTCGGCGAGATACTCCGCGATCGCAAGCGAATCCCACACCACCGCCGCGCCGTCGTGCAGCACGGGGACGAGCCCGGACGGCGAGAAGTCGCGTGACGATGGCGGCACGCCGAGCGGCACGTTCACCTCGCGAAAGGGCGCGCCGGACAGCTTGGCCGCGAGCCAGCCGCGCAGCGACCACGACGAATAGAGCTTGTTGCCGATGTAGAGCGTGTACATGCGATCGCGGGGCGCGGCGTTCAACCGCGCGTGAGCGGAACCGTCTTGCCGGGGTTGAGGATGTTGTGCGGGTCGAGGGCGCGCTTGATCCGGCGCATCAGGTCGACCGCGTCGCCGTGCTCGCGCACCAGCGCGTCCAGCTTGTGGACGCCGATGCCGTGCTCGCCGGTGCACGTGCCGCCCATGCGGATTGCGCGCTCGCTGACGCGCTGCGCGATGGCTTCGGCGCGCGCGCGGTCAGCCGGGTCGTGCGGGTCGAACAGCAGCACCAGGTGGAAATTGCCGTCGCCGACATGGCCGACGATCGGCGCCGTCATGCCTTCGCGCTCGACGTCGGCCCGTGTCTCGAGCAGGCAGTCGGCAAGCCGCGAGATGGGCACGCAGGCGTCCGTGGCGAACGCCTGCACGCCGGGCTTCAACGCCAGCGCCGCGTAATAGGCGTTGTGCCGCGCCTTCCACAGCTTGCTGCGCTCCTCGGCGGCGCTCGCCCACTGGAAGGCGCTGCCCCCGTGCTCGCTCGCGATCTGCTGCATCAGGTCCGCCTGCTCGCGTGTCGCGCTCTCGGTGCCGTGGAACTCGAAGAACAGCGTCGGCCGGGCCGCGTAGCCTTCGAGCTTCGAATAGCGGATGCACGCATCCATCTGCACGTCGTCGAGCAGCTCGATCCGCGCGACGGGGATGCCCAGCTGCATCGCGGTGATCACCGTGCGCGTCGCGCTGCCGAGGTCGGGGAACTGGCACACCGCCGCGACGATCGACTCGGGGATCCCGTACAGCCGCACCTGGACCTCGGTGATGATGCCGAGCGTGCCTTCGTTGCCGACATACAGGCGCGTGAGGTCGTAACCGGCACTGGACTTCCGCGCGCGGCCGCCGGTGCGGACGATGTTGCCTTCGGCCGTGACCACCGTGAGGCCCAGTACGTTCTCGCGCATCGTCCCGTAGCGCACCGCATTCGTACCCGACGCGCGCGTCGCCGTCATCCCGCCAAGCGTCGCGTTGGCACCGGGGTCGATCGGGAAGAAGAGTCCGGTGCCCTTCAGCTCCGCGTTCAGCTGCTCGCGCGTGACGCCGGCCTGCACGCGGCAGTCGAGGTCGTCCGCGTTCACTTCCAGCACCCGGTTCATCTGCGACAGGTCGACGCACACGCCGCCGTACAGCGCGGCGACGTGGCCCTCGAGCGACGTGCCGACGCCGAAGGCCACGACCGGCACGCGCGCCGCGTTGCACAGCCGTACGACGGCCGCGACCTCCTCGTTGGACTGCGGATAGACGACGACGTCCGGCAGCGCCGGGTCGGCGAGGCCCTCGCCGTGGCTGTGCTGCTCGCGGATGGCGTGCGACGTCACGGCGCGCTCGCCGTAGTCGCGCGCCAGCGTGCCGACGAGCGCGGCCACGGTCTCGGTGGACGGCCGTGCGCGGACGGCGGCGGGATCGAAGGATAGCGACATCGTGGGCTCCCAGGGCACGCGTCAGAAGCGCGGCAGGTCGGCGTGCGGCAGCGCGCCGTGATGGACGTGCATGCCGCCGATTTCGGCGCACCGGGCGAGCGTGGGCACCGCCTTGCCGGGGTTGAGCAGGCCCGAAGGATCGAACGCCGACTTGATCGCGAGGAAGCATGCGAGCTCGTCCTGGCCGAACTGCGCGCACATCGACGTGAGCTTCTCGACGCCGACGCCGTGCTCGCCGGTGATCGTGCCGCCCACTTCGATGCACAACGCGAGGATGCGATCGCCGAATGCGATCGTCCGCTCGGCCTCGCCGGCCCGGTTGGCGTCGAACAGGATCAGCGGGTGCAAATTGCCGTCGCCCGCGTGGAACACGTTGGCGCACGCAAGCCCGTATTCGGCGGACCACGCCTCGATCTTGCGCAGCACGAGCGGCAGCGCCGCGCGGGGGATCGTGCCGTCGATGCAGTAATAGTCGGGCGAGATCCGGCCCACGGCCGGAAAAGCCGCCTTGCGCCCGGACCAGAACAGCAGGCGCTGGCGCTCGTCCTTCGAGATGCGGATCTCCGTGGCGCCCGCGCTCGTCAGCACGCGGCTCACTTCGGCGATCTCGTGCGCGACCTCCTCGGGCGTGCCGTCGGACTCGACCAGCAGCACGGCAGCCGCAGCGAGCGGATAGCCGGCGTGGACGAAATCCTCGACCGCGCGTGTGGCGCGCTGGTCCATCATCTCGAGCCCCGCGGGCACGATGCCGGCGCCGATGATCGCGGCCACGGCGGCGCCCGCCTTCTCGACGTCGTCGAACGCGGCAAGCACGCACTGCGCGAGCGGGGGCTTGGGACACAGCTTCACGGTGATCTCGGTGATCACGGCGAGCAGCCCCTCGCTGCCGTGGACCAGCGCCAGCAGGTCGTAGCCGGGCGCATCCAGTGCGTCGTTGCCGAACTCGACGATGTCACCGGTGACGAGCACGCCGCGGACGCGCCGCACGTTGTGTACGGTCAACCCGTACTTGAGGCAATGCACGCCGCCCGAGTTCTCGGCGACGTTGCCGCCGATCGAGCACGCGATCTGCGACGACGGGTCGGGCGCGTAGTACAGCCCGTACGCTGCGGCCGCTTCCGAGATCGCGAGATTGCGCACGCCGGGTTGCACGACGGCCGTGCGCGCAAGCGGGTCGATCGACAGGATGCGGTTGAAACGCGCGAGCGACAGCACGACGCCGTCGGCATGCGGCAGCGCCCCGCCGGACAGCCCGGTGCCCGCGCCGCGCGGCACGACGGGCACACGTGCCTCGTGGCAGATTTTGAGAATCGCGACGACCTGCGCTTCCGTTTGCGGCAGCAGCACGGCGCCCGGCCGCTCGCGGAACAGCGTCAGGCCGTCGCATTCATAGGGACGCGTGGCCTCCGGGGCATCGAGGAATGCGGCCGGCGGCAGGACCGCGGAAAGCCGGCTGGCAAGGGCTGCGTCGAGCATCGCAAGGGCGGAAAACGCTGGGTTGTTGCCATTATTCCACACGCACGGACGAAGCCGGCCGTTTTCGCACGACTGGGCGCCGCATGGCGCTACAATCGTCCGCTGCTTCGGCTTTCGCGCGCAGCCCCACGCACGATGGACCTGGACGACATCTACAGCAAGACGGAAAAAGGCGTGCACGAGTTGAAGACGCGCCAGATGAACCTGCCCGTCCAGCTGCGCAGCATCCTGATCATGGTCGACGGCCTGCACAGCGTCGCGCAGATCGTCGCACGCTCGCAGGCGCTCGCCGTCGGGCCCGACGTGTTCGAGCAGCTGGAGAAGCTCGGACTGATCGAGCGGCGCTTCGGCACGCGCGCGACCGCCCCGGGCGAGTCGGCGGCCCCGCGCGAGGACGACGTGCAGCGTTTCCTGACGCTGCAGAAGTCGATGAACCAGGTGATCGGCGACCACCTGGGGCTGCGTGGATACGGGCTGATGCTGCGCCTGCAACGCGCGAACAGCCTGCGCGACATTCACGAGATGCTGCCTGACCTCGCGCAGGCGCTCGTCAAGCGCATCGGCCTCGAGCGTGCCACGCCGATCGTCGAGGCGCTCGAAGCGACGCTGCGCGGCTAGCGTGGGCGTGGGTGCACGCGGCACGCGGCCGCTCGCCGGCCTGCGCGTGCTGGAACTGGGGGCGCTGATCGCCGGTCCGTTCTGCGCCAAGATCCTGGCCGAGTTCGGCGCCGACGTGGTCAAGGTCGAGCCGCCACGCGACGGGGATCCGCTGCGCAAATGGCGCCACCTGCAGGACGGGACGTCGGTGTGGTGGCACGTGCAGTCGCGCGGCAAGCGTTCCGTTGCGCTCGACCTGCGCAAGCCGGAAGGCCAGGCGATCGTCCGGGATCTCGCCGCGCGCGCGGACATCCTCGTCGAGAATTTCCGGCCCGGCACGCTCGAAGGCTGGGGGCTCGGCTACGACGTCTTGTCCGCGCTGAATCCGGGGCTCGTGATGGTCCGCATCTCGGGCTACGGGCAGGACGGCCCCTACAGCAAGCGGCCGGGGTTCGGGGTGATCGGCGAAGCGATCGGCGGCCTGCGTTACGTCACCGGCACGCCGGACCGCCCGCCCTCGCGCACCGGCATCTCGATCGGCGACACGCTGTCGGCACTCTATGGCGTCATCGGCGCGCTGATGGCGATCGAACAGCGGCACCGGAGCGGCCGCGGCCAGGTGGTCGACGTCGCGCTGTACGAGTCCGTGTTCTCGGTGATGGAGTCGCTGCTGCCCGAATACGACGCGTTCGGCGTCGTCCGCGAGCGCACCGGCTCGATCCTGCCCGGCATCGCGCCGACGTCGGCGTACCGCGCGAGCGACGGCAGCTTCGTGCTGATCGCCGGCAACGGCGACTCGATCTTCCAGCGGCTGGCGCGTGCGATCTCGCGGCCTGACCTCGCCGACGATCCGTCGCTCGCGCGCAACGACGGTCGTGCGGCACGGCAGGCGTGGCTCGACGAGCAGATCGAGGCGTGGACGTCGACGCAGACGCCCGACGCGATCCTTGCCGTGATGGAGGCGGCCGAGGTGCCGGTATCGCGCATCTACACGGTCGCCGACATCGCACGCGATCCACATTACGCTGCGCGCGGGATGATCCGCGAGATTCGTACGGGGCGCGGGACGCTGAAGGTGCCGGGCGTGGTGCCCAAGCTGTCGGCCACGCCGGGCGACGTCGACGGTGGCGGGCCGGCACTCGGTGCGCATACCGACGAGGTGCTCGCGGAGCTGGGCTATGACACGGCGCGAATCGCCGCGCTGCGGGCCGCAGGCGCGATCGCGTGACGCCATCGCGCGAACGAATGCTCCCGACCCGTGCCGGCGCAGGATGCCAGGAGGGATGACGATGCCAACGGACCTCTTCACGACCGCCGTCGTACCGTTGCTGCGCGAACTCGAGGCGTCGGCCAACGCACACGACACCGATCGCCATATGGCGGCCTATGCGCGGGATCCCGGGTTGACATTCGTGTTCAACGGCACGGTCGTTCGCGGCTGGGATCGGCTCCGCGAGTTGCAGCGGCAATGGTGGAGCGACCGCAACGCAACGGGACGCTATACGTACGTGGGCACCCCGATCTGCGAGGCGATCGGTGACGACGCCGGCCTCACGACGTTCCAGATCGCCGCCCGGCGGGAGGCTGCGGACGGCACCGTCGTCGAGCGGATGCTCGCGTACTCGGCACTCTGGCGCAGGCGGCCGGAAGGCTGGCGCATCACGTTCGCCCACGAATCGAGCGACCGCTGAACGATCCATCGTCCGCCCGCGCGCCGATGAGCGAGCGCGGGGCGGCGCGCGCCGGATCGTCAGGCGCCAGCGGTTCCGCGCGGTCGCAGCAAGCGAAACGCGGCGAAGCCCAGCACCGCGGAGACGGCGATCGCCGTCGCCATCGGGCGCTCGGTGTGGTCGAACGTCATGCCGACGACGAGCGCGGAGGTCGACGCCAGCGTGAACTGGACGAACTGCAGCAGCGACGACGCGGCGCCGGCGATCGCGGGGAACGGCGTCAGCGCGCCGGCCATCGCCTGCGGCACGATCATCATCAGCGCCACCATGTAGACGAACATCGGCACGACGATCGCCACGGGACTGCGGAACCCGGCCCATGCGGACGCGGCCATCGCGACACCGGCGACCAGCGCCGCCCACGTCGCGCCCCCGATCACGCGATCGATGCCGATGCGACGACCATAGCGGCTGGACAGCACCGAGCCGGTCAGGTTGCCGAGCATGACCGCGCCAAACAGCAGGCCGAAGCCGGTCTCGCCGCGACCGAGCACGGTGACGAACACGAACGCGCTCCCCGCAAGGAACGCGAACAGGCCGCAGAAGCCGAAGCTCGCCGTCAGGCCGTAGCGAACGAACGTCCGCGAGTGCAGCAACCGCCCGAAATTGGCCAGCATCGCGCGCGGGTGCGTCGCGCGATGGTCGGCGTCGCGCAGTGTCTCGGGCATCTGCGCGGCGACCGCCACGAGCAGCAAGGCGCCGAACGCCGCGACGACCACGAACGGCGCGCGCCATCCGGCGAGCGCGAAGAGCTGGGCACCGACGAACGGCGCGACGATCGGCGCCATGCCCAGCACGATGCCCATCAGCGACAGCATGTGCGCCGCGTCGGTCCCGCTGTAGAGGTCGCGGACGACGGCGCGCGGCACGGTCGCGCTGGCCGCGCCCGCGATCGCCTGGGCGATCCGCGCCGCGATCAGCACTTCGACCGTCTGCGCCATCGCGCACACCGCGGACGCGACTGCGAAGCAGGCGAGCGAAACGAGCAGCGTCGGCCGGCGCCCCCAACGGTCCGACACCGGCCCGCCCACGAGCTGCGCGACGCCCAGCGCGTACATGTACAGCGACAGCGTCAGCTGCGCGCGCGCCGGCGTCGTGCCCAGCGCCGCGGCCATCGACGGCAGCGCGGCCAGGTAGAGGTCCATCGCGACCGGCGTGATCGCGATCAGCGCGCCGAGCAGCAGCGTCAGCGCCGGGTGGCCCGGCTTCAGCACTGCGTCATTTGGCCGGCATGAACTTCCACGCGAGCGTCGTCTCGTCGGTGCGCGGCACGTAGCGGATGCCGTCGCGCGCCGCCCACAGGTTCAACTGGAAGTGCAGCGGGATCACGGCCGTGTCGGCGATCGCGATCTCGGTCGCGCGCTGCAGGTAGGCCTCGCGCTTCACGTCGTCGACGGTCTGCAACGCGTCCTCCGTCAGCGCGTCGACCTTGGCGTTGGAATAGCGGCCGCGGTTCGCGTTGCCGTAGCCCTTCGCCTTGTCGTAGGTCATGATCAGATTCTTGAGCGACGACGACGCTTCGGCGGTACCGGTGCTCCAGCCCAGCAGCATCAGGCTGAACTTGAGGTCGGACGCCTGCGTGAAATACGTCGCCGACGGCATCGCGAGCACCTTGGTCTCGATGCCGACGCGCGTCAGCATCTGCGCCACGGCCTGCGCGACCTTCGCATCGTTGACGTAACGGTTGTTCGGCGCCGCGATCGTGATGCCGAAGCCTTCCGGCCACCCGGCCTGCGCGAGCAGCTTCTTCGCGCCGTCCGGGTCGTACTTCTCGACGGTCAGGTTCTTCGTGGCGCCGAACAGGAAGTCGGGCACCAGCTGGCCGGCGGGAATCGCCTCGCCTTCCATGATCCGCGCGACGATCACCGGGCGGTTGATCGCCATCGACATCGCCTTGCGCACGCGCGGGTCCTTGAGCGGATTGCGGTCGAGCGGCTTGCCGTCCCTGTCGGTGACCATCGGCGACACGTCGCGGTTGCTGTCGACGTGCAGGTAGATGAGGCGGTCGGCCACGGTCTTGTAGATCGCGAGTCGCCTGTCGGCCGCAAGCTTCGGCACGTCCTGCGGCGGCACGGCTTCGATCACCTGCACGTCGCCGGACAGCAGCGCGGCGACGCGCGGTGCATCCTGCGTGATGATCTTCATCGTCACCTTGTCCCACGGCGTCTTGCCGCCCCACCACTGGTCGTTGCGCACGAGCTCGATGCGATCCCCCTTCGCATAGCGGACGAGCTTGTAGGGACCGGTGCCGACAGCCGCCCTGCCGGAGTTGAAGTCGTCGGTCGTCGCGTTGCGGAACTTCTTGTTGATGATCAGCACCTGCGTCATGTCCGACGGCATCAGCGGATAGGGCTTCGCCGTGTGGAAGCGGATCGTGTACGGATCGACGACGTCCATCTTCACGATCTGCTTCGTATACGCGGAGAACGACGCGGGGCTGTTGGGCACCGTCGGCACGCGCTCGATCGTCGCGACGACGTCCTCGGCGGTGAAGTCGCTGCCATCGTGGAACTTGACGCCACGGCGCAGCTTGAATTCCCACGTCGTCGGGTCGACGGCTTTCCATTCGGTCGCGAGCCCGGGGATCGGGTGCGACTTGTCGTCGCGTTCGACGAGATAGCCGAACACGTGCGAAGCGACGCTGTTGTTGGGCGTTACGTTGTGATAGTGCGGGTCGAGCGCCGTGATGTCGGTGGCAAGCCCGATTGTCAGCGCGGCGGCGGTGGCCAGTGGCGCGCCCAGCGCCAATCCAGGCAAGGCCAGCCAACGCAGGAAGCACTTGATCGCCATCGTCTTCTCCCCAACCTGCCAAAGCGTCGAAGCATAGCGCAGGCGCGGTCGCGAGTTACGGCTTGTAACAGCCGGACACGACGGCTGGGCGCCAATTGCGCGACACTCGCGTCAACCCGCTGTGGTTGGCCCGCGTTGTTGGTCAACGAGGCCGGCAAACGCTCCAGCGTTCGCTCGGCGCAACCGCGGAGGTGCATCCGATGTTCAAATCCATTCTCTCAGCCGTCGCCGTATCCGCCGCCGTCGCGGCCGCGCCGGCGGCACACGCGTCCAACGTGGGCTGGAGCGTGTCGCTCGGCGTGCCCGGCCTGGGCTTCACCGTCGGCGCGCCCGCGTACGGCAACCACGTCGTCGGCTATGGCTACGTCGGTGCGCCTGCGTATTACGCGCCGCCACCGGCGCCGGTGTACTACGCGCCGCCCGTCGCCTACGCTGCGCCTGCCTATGCCTATGCGGCGCCTGCGTACTACGCGCCGCCGGTCGCCTATGGCGGCGGGTACTACTACGCGCCGCCAAGGGTCGCCCGCGTCTATGCCTACCGGCCCGCGCCGGTCGTCTACGCGCCCCATCCGGCGCGCCCCTATGCCCCGCCCGCGGTCGCCGTCGGCTACCACGGCGGATATGCCTATCGACGCTGACGTCCCGCGTCCCCGTTGTTGAGCGCACCGCTTGCGCGGTGCTGTTCAACTCATCGGCCCGCTTGTCCACTCCCCTGGCATGCGGGCCGATGTCTTTGCGGTGCTAGACTGGCATTTTCCGCACGGAGCGCCGCCATGAACGCACCCGCCTCGCCGCTGCACCTGCGACCGGACGCGACGCCGGCAGTGGCGCGCTTCGCCGACCTGCGCGCCGCCGAGCTCATTCGCACGCTGGTCGCGTTCGACACCACCAGCCGCGACTCCAACCTAGCGTTGATCCACTGGGTACGCGACTACCTCGCGGGGTTCGGCATCGCATCGACGCTGACGTTCGACGACACCCGCAACAAGGCCAACCTGTTCGCCACGCTCCCGGACCGCCACGGCAATTCGACGACCAACGGCATCGTGCTGTCGGGCCACACGGACGTCGTGCCGGTCGACGGCCAGCCATGGGACACGCCACCGTTCACCGTCACCGAGGCGGGCGACCGGATCCACGGGCGTGGCGTCACCGACATGAAGAGCTACCTCGCCAGCGCGCTCGCGTGCGTGCCGCTGTGGAAGGCACGGCAGCTCGAGCGGCCCGTGCACTTCGCGCTGTCGTACGACGAGGAGGTGGGCTGCATCGGCGTGCACCGTCTGATCGACGATGTCGTCGCGCGCGGCATCCGCCCCACCGGCTGCATCGTTGGCGAGCCGACAGGCATGCAGCTCGTCGTCGCGCACAAGGGCAAGATGAGCTGGCGCTGCCGCGTCCGCGGCCATGAGGCGCACTCCTCGCTGACGCCGCTCGGCGTCAATGCCGTGCAGATCGCGTGCGAGATCGTCGCCTACATCGCGCAGCGCGCCCGCGACTTCCGCGATCACGGCGGCAAGGATGGTGCCTACGACGTGCCCTACACGACGGCGCATGTCGGCGTGATCCGCGGCGGCACCGCGCTCAACATCGTGCCACGCGACTGCATGTTCGAGTTCGAGCTGCGCCACCTGCCGGTCGACGACCCGCTCCGCTTCTTCGCCGACGTGAACGCGCACGCCGAGCGCTTCCTGCCGGCGATGCATGCCGTGACGCCGGATGCGTACATCGAGTTCGACCACCTGTCGACGTTGCCCGGATTCGACACCCACGACCATTCCGAGATCGCGCAGATCGGCCACGCGTGCAACCATGGGGACGGCAGCGGCAAGGTGTCGTTCGGTACCGAGGCGAGCCTGTTCCACAACGCGAGCATCCCCACCGTCATCTGCGGGCCGGGCCACATCGCGCAGGCGCACCAGCCCAACGAGTGGTGCGAGCTGTCGCAACTCGCGCGCTGCGAGGCGTTCTTCGACCGCCTCACGCGGACGCTGACGGCTGCCACGTGACAAGGCCGCGCCCACGCGTGCAGCGGTGAACCTGCGGCACGCCGCCTCCTGGCGCGCAGCGTGACCGCGCCGCGCTGGCCCGATCTTCCCGTCGAGGTCGTCTTCCCGGACCTCGCGCGCTGGGCCGCCGGCAACACGGGCACGCCCTACGTCTGGCGCTTCGACGGCGCGCAGCCCGGGCCGTCGGTCGTCGTGCAGGCGCTGACGCACGGCAACGAGGTGTGCGGCGCCATCGCGCTCGACTGGCTCCTCGGATTGGCACCGCCGGTCGCGCGCGGCGCACTGACGGTGATCTTCGCCAATACGGATGCGCACGCGCGCTGGGATCCCGCGCGCCCGTTCCGCTCGCGCTGCGTCGACGAGGATTTCAACCGGCTGTGGGCCGCCGGCGAGCTCGACGCGCCGCGCGACAGCGTCGAGCGCCGGCGTGCACGGTTGCTGCGCCCGTTCTACGACGCGGCCGCGATGCTGCTGGACCTGCACTCGATGACCGACCCGTGCCCGCCGCTCGCGCTGGCCGGTCCGCGGACGAAAGGCGAGGCGCTGGCGCGCGCCGTGGGCCTGCCTCGCGACATCGTCGTCGACGGCGGCCACGCGGCCGGGCGGCGGCTGCGCGACTATGCGTTCTTCGACGCGCCGGACGACCCGCGCGCGGCGCTGCTAGTCGAATGCGGGCAGCACTGGGAGCGCGCCGCGCCGGAAGTTGCGCGCCAATGCACGCTGCGGTTCCTGCGCCACTGCGGCACGCTTGCCGACGCGTTCGTCGCCGAGCATCTGGATCCGGCGCCGCTGCCGCCGCAACGCACGCTGGACGTGACGGATGCGGTGACGATCGAGACGACGCAGTTCGAGTTCGCGATTCCGGTTTCCGGCCTGGCGGTGGTGCCGCGCGCCGGCACGCTGTTGGCACGCGATGGAGCGCGTGAAATACGGACGCCGTACGACGACTGCGTGCTCATCATGCCGACGCGCAATCCGCGGCGCGGCGAGACTGCCGTGCGCCTCGGCCGTTACCGCGGCTGAGCGGACTCTGCGGCCTGCTGGACCGCCGCCACCAGCGCGGCGTCCATCCTGGGCACCCACGCGTCGTAGACCGGCTGCACGGCGCCGCGGAACGCCGCGTAGGCCGCAGGCGTGAGCCGGGTGACAGCGACGCCGTTGGCGGCAAGCGCGTCGCGTCCGCGCACTTCCGCCGCGAGCGGGTCGGCGCCGCGTGCCGCCGCCACCGCACCGGCCTTCGCGGCTTCGCGCAAGGGCTGCGGCCACGTGTCCCACACCGTGCGGCGCACGACGAACAGCATCACGTCGGCGAACGCGCCCCACTCGACGACCTGGCGCGCACCCGTCCCCCAGATCCGGGCGGATGCGAACGTCGCGGCGGTACCGTCCTGCGCGTCGAGTTCGCGCGCCGCGAGTGCCGCCTGGGCGGCTGCATACGTGAGCACGGCAGGCTTCGCGCCGAGCGCGCGATACGTCGCAGCGACGAGCGGCGTGGCCGGTGTGCGTACGCGCAGGCCGGCAAGGTCCGTCGGCGTGGCGATCGCGCCGACCTGCGTGGCGAGATCGCGGTGCGCGAGTGGTGCCCAGTGCACGAGCACCATGCCGGCACGCGCGAGGCTGGATGCAAGCGCCGCAGTCGCGTCGGGACTGGCGACGATCGCCGCGACCTGCGCATCCGTCGGCGCCATCCACGGCAACGCGAACGCGCCGAGCGTGGGCAGTGCCTCCGACCAGAACAGCGCAGACCCTACCGCGGCGTCGATGCCTCCCGCGGCGAGCGACTCGAACTCGCCCACCGCGCTGCCGCGTGCCAGCGCGGCACCTGGCTTGAACGCCACGGTGAACGCGCCACCCGCCGCGCCGGCAAGGCTCTCGCTCCACGCCTTGGCCGCGGCGCCGAGCGGGAACACGGGCGCCACGGACACCGACAGCTTGATCTCCGGCACCGTGCCTTGCGCGCGGGCCCCGCACGGCACGACCGCCGCGACGAGCGCGGCGACCAGCGCGAGGCAACGCAACGACGGCGCGCAACGCACGCGCACGGACACGGACGGCCACTGCATCGGGCCAGTCTAGCAAATCAGCGCGCGTCTGCGCCGTCGTGCCAGTAGCGCCGCTGCGCGACGCGTGCACTGGTGACGGCGAGCGCGCCGTCGTGCGCGGCGATCCACAGCGCGCCATCGTCGTCGCTGCGCAGCAATGTCGCGTCGAGCCGCGCATAGCGCGCGACGACCTCCGGCCGCGGATGGCCGAAGCGGTTGCGATACCCCGCCGTGAACACGGCGATGCGTGGATCCACCGTGGCGACGAAGTCCGGCGTGCTCGACGTGCGGCTGCCGTGATGCGGTACCACGATGACGTCGGCGGCGAGCGGCGCAGCCGCCTCCAGCAACGCGCGCTCGTCGCGTGCCTCGATGTCGCCGGTCAGCAGCACGGTGAAGCCGCGGGCCGCCACGCGCAGCACGCAGGAGCGGTTGTTCGTGCGCAGCGTCGCATCGGCATAGTCGGCGGTGAACGGGTACAGCACGGCGAACTCGACGCCGTCCCAATGCCAGTGCTCGCCGGCCGCGCAGCGATGGGCGCGCGTACCGGCCGCCGCGATGATCGGATGCGTCCATTCCAGCGACGAATCGACGCGGCCCACCGGCAGGCTGGCCAGTACCGACAGCGCGCCGCCCGAGTGATCGCTGTCGGCGTGGCTGACGATCAGGCGGTCGAGCGTGCCCGTACCCGCCGCGCGCAGCGCGGGCACGACGATGCGGCTGCCGGCGTCGCTGCCGTTGCCGAAGCGCGGCCCGGTGTCGAACAGCAACGTGTGCCCCGCCGTACGCACGAGGGCCGCGAGTCCTTGCCCCACGTCCAGCACGAGCACGTCGAACTGCGCGGGTGGTGGTCGTGCGGGCACGACCAGCACGAGCGGCAGCAACCATGCGAGCCCCAGCCAGCGCCCGGGCACGCCGCGCGGCGCCACGAGCCACAGCACGCCCAGCGTAGCGACGACGACGGTCCAGCGTGCAGGCGCATGCTGCTGCCAGGCCGCGTGCGGCGTTGCCGCGAGCCACTCGAGGTAGCGCACGAGCGGCTCCAGCACCGCGTGCGCTGCGACCGGCAGCGCGGGCACGGGTACGACGATCGCGAGCAACGCAAGCGGCACCACGGCGAACGTCACGACGGGAATCGCGATCGCATTGGCCAGCGGGGCGACCAGCGACAGCTGCTGGAACAACGCGAGCGTGCCGGGCGCGAGGCCGATCGTCACGACCCATTGCGCCGCGACGCCTTCACGGAGCCCTGCGCGCGTGCGCGCGGCGAACCCTCGCGGTCGCCGCGGCGCCAGCCGGTGGGTGCCCGCAAAGAGCAGCAACCCCACCGCACCGAACGACAGCCAGAATCCCGGGGCGATGCTGGCCCACGGATCGACCAGCAGGACCGCCGCGAGCGCCCACAGCCACACGACCCCTGCCGTGCCCGGCAATCCAAGCCACAGGCCAAGCGTCGCCACCGCGAGCATCATCAGCGTGCGCAGCGCCGGAATTTCCGCGCCGGACAGCAGCGTGTAGGCGGTGGCGGCTGCAAGCCCTACCGCCGCCGCCACGCGCCGCGCCGGGACGCGCCGCGTGAGCGCCGGCATGCGACGGACGATGCGCCAGGCGAAGCCGCCCACGAG
>JAFEDG010000024.1 GCA_018241745.1 Pseudomonadota bacterium | reverse complement strand
GTGAGCGGGTCGGCGCTCCTGTCGTCCCCGCGCTAGCAGGAGTCCCAACGAAAAGAGGAGCCGCAGCTCCTCTTTCGCGTACCGCGGCGTGATGCCGGATCAGTCGGCCGGCGTCGATTCCGCCGGCGCCGCCTTGGCGCCCGCGTCGTCTTCGGCCGCAGCCTTCATCGACAGGCGCACGCGACCCTTCTCGTCGGCCTCGATGACCTTGACGCGGACGACCTGGCCTTCCTTCAGGTAGTCGGAGACCTGGTTCACGCGCTCCTTGGCGATCTGCGAGATGTGCAGCAGGCCGTCCTTGCCGGGCAACAGCTGCACGATCGCGCCGAAGTCCAGCAGGCGCAGCACCGTGCCTTCGTAGATCTTGCCGACTTCGACTTCGGCCGTGATCTCGTCGATGCGCTTGCGCGCCAGGTTGGCGCCGTCGGTGTTGACCGACGCGATCGTGATCGTGCCGTCGTCCTGGATGTCGATCGTCGTACCGGTCTCCTCGGTCAGCGCGCGGATGACGGCGCCGCCCTTGCCGATGACGTCGCGGATCTTCTCCGGGTTGATCTTGAACGTGTACATCCGCGGCGCATGCGCCGAGACTTCGGTGCGCGCGTGCGGAATGGCCTGGTGCATGATGCCCAGGATGTGCATCCGGCCTTCACGCGCCTGCGACAGCGCGACGGCCATGATTTCCTTCGTGATGCCCTGGATCTTGATGTCCATCTGCAGCGCCGTGACGCCGCGCTCGGTGCCGGCCACCTTGAAGTCCATGTCGCCGAGGTGATCCTCGTCGCCCAGGATGTCGGTCAGCACCGCGAAACGGTTGCCTTCCTTGATGAGGCCCATCGCGATGCCCGCGACGGGCGCCTTGATCGGCACGCCGGCGTCCATCAGCGCGAGGCTGCCCCCGCATACGGACGCCATCGACGAGCTGCCGTTGGACTCGGTGATTTCCGAGACGACGCGCATCGAATACGCGAATTCCTCGACCGTCGGCAGCACGGCGACCAGCGCGCGCTTGGCGAGCCGGCCATGGCCGATTTCGCGGCGCTTGGGCGACCCGACGCGGCCCGTTTCACCGGTGGCGTACGGCGGGAAGTTGTAATGCAGCATGAAGCGGTCGCGATACTCGCCCTGCAGCGCGTCGATGATCTGCTCGTCGCGCGCGGTGCCAAGCGTGGCCACGACGATGGCCTGCGTCTCGCCGCGCGTGAACAGCGCCGAGCCGTGCGTCCGCGGCAGCACGCCGGTACGGATGGTGATCGGGCGCACCGTGCGCGTGTCGCGGCCGTCGATGCGCGGCTCGCCGGCGAGGATCTGCTGGCGCACGATCTTCGACTCGAGCTCGAACTGGATGTTGCCGACTGCGTTGGCGAGGTCCGGCGACGCATCGGCCGGCAGGCACTCGGCGGCGACCTTGGACGAGATCTCCTTCAGGCGCTGCTGGCGCGCCTGCTTCGAGCGCAGCGCGTACGCGGCACGCAGGTCGGCGTCGGCCGCGGCGGTGACCTTCGCGATCAGGTCCTCGTTGCGCGGCGCCGGCTTCCAGTCCCACAGCGGCTTGCCGCCTTCCTCGACCAGCGAGTGGATCAGGTCGATGACCGCCTGCTGCTGCTGGTGGCCGAACACCACCGAGCCGAGCATCACTTCTTCCGGCAGCTCCTTCGCTTCCGATTCCACCATCAGCACGGCCGCTTCCGTGCCAGCGACGACGAGGTCCAGCTGCGACGTCGTGAGCTGCGTCTTGGACGGGTTCAGCACGAACTGGCCATCGATGTAACCGACGCGCGCGGCGCCGATCGGACCGTTGAACGGCACGCCGGCCAGCGACAGCGCGGCCGAGGCGCCGATCATCGCCGGGATGTCCGGGTCGATCTCCGGGTCCACCGACATCGTCGTCGCGACGATCTGGATCTCGTTGTAGAAGCCATCGGGGAACAGCGGGCGGATGGGGCGGTCGATGAGGCGGGACGTCAGGATTTCCTTCTCCGACGGCCGCCCTTCGCGCTTGAAGAAGCCGCCCGGGATCTTGCCCGCGGCGTACGTCTTTTCCTGGTAGTCCACGGTCAGCGGAAAGAAATCCTGCCCCGGCTTGGCCTTCTTGGCGGCAACGGCCGTGACCAGCACGACGGTGTCACCCAGGCTCACGAGGACGGCGCCGTCGGCCTGGCGCGCGATTTCACCCGTTTCGAGCGTCAGCGTGTGCGCGCCGTACGCGATCGACTTCTTGATGTGCTTGAACATGATGGTTTCCTGAAACGACGATGGCCGTGCGGTTGCGCACGGCCATCGAGGGTGATGCTAACGGGACGACGCGCGCCCTGCGCGACAGCGGCAGGTCCGGCTCGGGAGGCGCATCGTCGGCATGAACCGCTTGACCGGTGACCGCTTACTTGCGCAGGCCGAGCTTGTCGATCAACGCCTTGTAGCTGTCGGCGTCCTGCGACTTGAGGTAATCGAGCAGCTTGCGGCGGCGCGACACCATGCGCAGCAGGCCGCGACGCGAGTGGTGATCCTTGACGTTGGCCTTGAAGTGGTCGTTGAGACCGTTGATGCGCTGCGTCAGCAGCGCGACCTGCACTTCGGGCGAGCCCGTGTCGCCCTTGGCGCGCTGGTACTCGGCAATCGTTTTGGCCTTTTCGGCAACGGTGACGCTCATCGATGGCAATCCTTGAGGGTGCCGGCGCCGCATTCGGCGCACGTGGCTTGGGGTTACATGACAGGTCTGTCGAGCCCGCGATTATAACCGTGAAACCACCGTGTTTTCAAGGCGTTCGCGTGGGCTCGCAGGCGACGAGCCGACGTGGCTGCAGGCTGCCTCCGGCGGCGTCACCCACGCCGAGGAGCCGCCCGCCGTCGTAGACCGCCACGGGTCCCGCGAGCGCGGCGTCCGCCGGCACCGGCTGGCCATGGGCGAACCGGCGCGCGGCGTCCGCGCCGGCGGCGACATGCGGAAGGGCCGCCACCAGCACGTCCAGCGGCAGCAGCCACGCGTCGCGCGCTGCGGGTGCCGCCGCCTCGATCGCGGCCAGGTCCACGGCGTCGGCGAGCCGGAAGCCACCCGACTGCGTCCGGCGCAGCGCGGCCAGGTGGGCGCCGCAGCCGAGCGCTGCCCCGATGTCGGCCGCGAGCGTCCGCACGTAAGTACCCTTGCTGCAGGTGACGTCGATCCATGCGTCCGGCGCGGCGTAGGACACGAGCGTCAGCGTCTCGACGGTGACATCGCGCGGCGCGCGCTCGATCTCGATGCCGGCGCGCGCGTACTCGTAATAGGGCCGGCCGTCGCGCTTCAGCGCCGAATACGCGGGCGGCACCTGGCGCTGCGGGCCCGTGAAGCGCGCGAGCGTCGCGCGGAGTCCGGCTTCCGTGAATGCAGGCGTGGTCCCGCCGACCGCGCGGCCATCCGCATCCTGCGTGTCGGTGGCGAGACCGAAGCGGACGAGCGCGCGATACGACTTGGTCGCATCCAGCAGGTAGCCGGCGAACTTGGTCGCCTCGCCGAAGCAGATCGGCAGCAGGCCCGTGGCGAACGGGTCCAGCGTGCCGGTGTGGCCTGCCTTCGCCGCGTTGTAGAGCCAGCGCACGCGCTGGAGTACCGCGTTGGACGTGGCGCCGGCGGGCTTGTCGAGCAGCAGCACGCCGTCGAGTGCGCGGCGCGTGCTCCCCCGCGCCGGCATCTACTGCCCTTCGAGCTTGCGGTCGGCGGCGACCGCCTCGTCGATGAGCCGCGAAAGCTCCATCCCCGACTCGATCGAATCGTCGTAGACGAACGTTAGTTGCGGCACCGAGTACAGCGACAGCCGCTGGGCGAGCTGGCTGCGCAGGAAACCGGCGGTACGGCCCAGCGCGGCGATCGTATCGGCAGCGTGCGCCTTGCCCGCGAGCGCGGTGACGTACACGCGTGCATGCGCCATGTCGGAGGTCACGTCCACGTGCGTGAGCGTGACGTCCTTGACGCGCGGGTCCTTGACTTCGGTGCGCAGGAGCTCGGCGAGGTCGCGCTGGATCTCGTCGGCGACGCGACGGGCGCGCGGTGACGTGCGTTGCTTCATCGGGTGCCTTTCGTCCGCGACCGGGCGCCCGCGAAGGCGCCCTGTCCCGTCGTTACAACGTGCGCGAGACCTCGACGATCTCGTAGACCTCGAGCAGGTCGCCCTTGTTGATGTCGTTGAAGTTCTTCAGCGACAGGCCGCACTCGAAGCCCGCCTTCACCTCGCGGACGTCGTCCTTGAACCGCTTCAGCGAATCGAGCTCGCCGTCGTGGAGCACGACGTTGTCGCGCAGCAGGCGGATGCGGGCGCCGCGCTTGACGACGCCTTCGGTGACGTAGCAGCCGGCCACCGTGCCGACCTTGGAAATGCGGTAGACCTCGCGGACCTCGACCATGCCGAGCTGCGTTTCCTTGCGGTCCGGCGCCAGCATCCCCGACAGCGCGGCCTTCACGTCGTCCACCGCGTTGTAGATGATGTCGTAGTAGCGGATCTGCACGCCGTTGTTCTCGGCAAGCTTGCGCGCCTGCGCGTCCGCGCGGACGTTGAAGCCGATGATCACCGCCTTGGACGCGAGCGCCAGGTTGACGTCGGACTCCGTGATGCCACCCACCGCCGCGTGGACGATGTTGACCTTCACCTCGTCCGTCGACAGCTTGGTCAGCGCCTGCGTCAGGCCTTCGTAGCTGCCCTGCACGTCCGCCTTCAGGATCAGCGTGAGCGTCTTCACTTCCGCCTCGCCTACCTCGCCGAACATGTTCTCGAGCTTGGCGGCCTGCTGCTTGGCGAGCTTCACGTCCCGGAACTTGCCTTGCCGGAACAGCGCGATCTCGCGCGCCTTGCGCTCGTCGCCCAGCACCATCACGTCCTCGCCCGCGAGCGGCACGTCGGACAGGCCCTGGATCTCGACCGGGATGGCAGGCCCCGCCTGCGACACGGCCTTGCCGTTCTCGTCGCTCATCGCGCGCACGCGGCCGAACACGGCGCCGGCAAGCACGATGTCGCCGCGCTTCAGCGTCCCCGCCTGCACGAGCACGGTGGCGACCGGGCCGCGACCCTTGTCGAGGCGCGACTCGATGACGATGCCCTTGGCCGGCGCGTCCTTCGGCGCCTTCAGCTCGAGCACTTCAGCCTGCAGCAGGATGGCGTCGAGCAGTTCGTCGATGCCCTTGCCCGTGCGGGCAGACACGGGCATGAACTGCACGTCGCCGCCGTACTCCTCGGGCAGCACGCTCTCCGCCACCAGTTCCTGCTTGACGCGGTCCGGGTTGGCCTCGGGCTTGTCGATCTTGTTGATCGCGACGACCAGCGGCACGTTGGCGGCCTTCGCGTGCGCGATCGCTTCCTTCGTCTGTGGCATCACGCCGTCGTCGGCGGCGACGACGATGACAACGATGTCCGTCACCTTGGCGCCGCGCGCACGCATGGCCGTGAACGCCTCGTGGCCCGGCGTATCGAGGAACGTGATGATGCCCTTCGGCGTCTCCACGTGGTACGCGCCGATGTGCTGCGTGATCCCGCCCGCTTCACCGCTCGCCACGCGGGCGCGGCGGATCGTGTCGAGCAGCGACGTCTTGCCGTGGTCGACGTGACCCATGATCGTGACGATCGGCGGCCGCGGCAGCGCCTCCGCGGCCGCGTGTTCCGCGGTCTCGGCGAGCAGCGCGTCGGGATCGTCGAGCTTCGCGGCGACGGCCTTGTGGCCCATCTCCTCGATGACGATCATCGCCGTTTCCTGGTCGAGCATCTGGTTGATGGTCACCATCGTGCCCATCTTCATCATCGTCTTGATGACCTCGGTCGCCTTCACCGACATCTTGTGCGCGAGGTCGGCGACGGTGATCGTCTCCGGCACCGCGACTTCGCGGACGATCGGCGCCGTCGGCAGCATGCCGCCTTCGCCGTCCTCGTCGCGATGATGGCGGCCGCCGCGGCCACCGCCGCGCCAGCCATTGCCGGTGGTCGACGTCGCCGGAGCGGAGTCGCCGCCGCGCAGCTTGAGCGCACGCCGGCGCGCGGCTTCCTCCGAATACACGGGACCGGTGGCCTTCTTGCCGGGCTTCGCGCGCTCGCCGGGCTTGGCGGCGGGCCGGTGCAGCGTGCCGCCGACGGGCCCCTTCGCTTCCGTCGCCTTCGCCTTGGCCTCCTCGGCCGCACGCGCTTCAGCTGCCGCCTTCTCGGCCGCGGCCTTGGCCGCGGCTTCCTCGGCCTCGCGTTCCTTGCGCGACTTGCGCGCCTCGGCCTCCGCCTGCTTGCGGCGGATGTCGTCCTGCTGGCGCGCCATCAGTTCCTGGCCGCGGCGCGCTTCCGCGTCGCGCAGCGCCTGTTCCTCGGGGGTGACGACGCCGCTGGTCGTGCGCGCGGGCGCGGCCACCGGGGGCGCAGCCTCCACGACCGGCGCTTCCGCCACGATCGGCTCGGGAATCGGCTCTGGAATCGGCGCGACCTCGACGATCGGCTCCGGCTCCGGCACGGCGACGGCCGGCGCCGCCACGACTTCCTCGGCGGCCTCCGGCGTGTCGCGACGCTCGAGCACGCGCTTCTTGCGCACCTCGACCTGGATGGTCCGGCTGCGTCCCTTGTTCGCCGCGTCGGGCGTCTTGATCTCGGTGGTCTGGCGGCGCGTCAGCGTGATGCGCTTCTTGGGCTCGGCCGCGCCCCCGTGCTGCTTGCGCAGGTATTCGAGCAGGCGTGTCTTGTCCTGCTCCGTCAGGTTGTCGCCCGACTTCTTCGCCTCGACCCCGGCGGCGGCGAGCTGCTCGAGCAGCGCCCCCGCGGGCATCTTGAGCTCCGTTGCGAATTGTTCGATCGTCGTTTGCGCCATGCGGCTGTCTCCGGTACTGCGCTTGCTGTTGTTGCCCGTTGCGTCTCGTGCGGCGTGCCAGGTCCGGTCAGTGGACCTGCGCCTCGCCCGGCTGTGCTTCGCTCTCGAACCAGTGCGCGCGCGCCTTCATGATCAGGTCCTGCGCGCGTTCGGCGTCCAGGCCCGTCAGCTCGACGAGCTCGTCGCCGGCGAGGTCCGCCAGCGCGTCGCGCGTCGTGATGCCGTGCGCAGCGAGCTTGGCCGCGATTTCCGTATCCATGCCCTCGAGGCTCAGCATCGCTTCCTCGACGTGCTCGACGCTTTCCTCGCGCTGGATCGCTTCCGTCAGCAGCGCATTGCGCGCGCGGCTGCGCAGCTCGTTGACGGTGTCCTCGTCGAAGCCCTCGATCTCGTTCATCTCGGTGATCGGCACATAGGCCACTTCCTCGAGTGACGTGAAGCCTTCGGCGACCAGGATCTCCGCCACTTCCTCGTCCACGTCCAGCTTCTCCATGAACAGCGCGAGCAGGCGCGTGGTCTCGCCTTCCTGCTTCTGCGCCGATTCCTCGACGCTCATCAGGTTGAGTTCCCAGCCCGTGAGCTCGGACGCGAGCCGCACGTTCTGCCCCGAGCGGCCGATGGCGATGGCGAGGTTCTCCTCGTCGACGACGACGTCCATCGCGTGCTTTTCCTCGTCGACCAGGATGCTCTGCACCTCGGCCGGGGCCAGCGCGTTGACGACGAACTTGGCCGGGTCTTCCGAGAACAGCACGATGTCGACGCGCTCGCCGGCGAGCTCGTTGGTGACCGCCGTCACGCGCGAGCCGCGCATGCCGATGCAGGTGCCCTGCGGGTCGAGCCGCGGGTCGTTGGACTTGACGGCGATCTTGGCGCGGATGCCGGGGTCGCGCGCCGCGGCCTTGATCTCGATCAGGCCCTCCTCGATCTCGGGCACCTCGAGCTCGAACAGCCGCACCAGGAACTCGGGGGACACGCGCGACAGGATCAGCTGCGGACCCTTGGCCGCGCGATCGATCTTCATCACGTACGCACGTACGCGGTCCCCGACGCGCAGCATTTCCTTCTGGATCAGCTGGTCGCGCGGGATCACGCCTTCGATGCGGCCCGATTCGACGATCGCGTTGCCGCGCTCGATGCGCTTGACCGTGCCGGTCAGCAGGTTGTCCTCGCGCTCGAGGAAGTCGTTGAGGATCTGCTCGCGCTCCGCGTCGCGGATCTTCTGCAGGATCACCTGCTTCGCGGCCTGCGCGCCGATGCGGCCGAACTCGATCGGCTCCAGCGGCTCCTCGACGACGTCGCCCAGTTCCAGCGCCGGGTCGCGTTCCTTGGCGTCGGTGATCGCGAGCTGGTGCGCAGGCTCCTCGTGCTCCTCGTCGGGCACGACGGTCCAGCGGCGGAACGACTTGTACTCGCCCGTCTCGCGGTCGATCTCGACGCGCGCGTCGACTTCCTGCGTCGGGTAGCGCTTCTTGGTCGCGGAAGCGAGCGCCTGCTCGAGTGCGGCGAAGACGATTTCCTTCGGCACGTTCTTCTCGCGCGACAGCGCGTCGACCAGCAGCAGCATTTCACGGTTCATGACTTTCTCCACTCGATCCTGGGGACGAGGCGCGCGCGCTCGATCATGTCGAGTGGCACCGTCTTCGTCCCCGCAGTCGTCTCGACGACGGCCGCCTGGCCATCGACGCCCCGCAGTATTCCCTTCAGCTTGCGCGACTTGTCGATCGGCTCGCGCAACGTCAACTTGGCTTCCTGGCCCGCAAAGCGCTCGAAATCGCTCGCCTTGCGCAACGGCCGGTCCAACCCCGGCGAGCTCACCTCCAGCCGGGCGAAATCGATGCCTTCCACGTCGAACAGCCGCGTCAGCTGGTTGCTGACCTTGGCGCAATCCTCGACGTCCACACCCGGCGCCGGCTTGTCGATGAACACGCGCAACAGCCGGCCCGGCCCGAATTCCCAGTCGACGAGCTCGTAACCCAGCGCGGGGACCGTCTTTTCAAGCAGTTGTGCGAGTTCAGCCACGTGTCGTCTCGGCGTCCGATGAGCCCGGTCCGACCGGGTGAAGCAAAAAAAAATGGGCTGCCACCAGCCCACTTTTCTTTTGCCCCCGGAAGGACCGAGATTATAACCGAAAACAGGCCTTTTTGGCAGTCCGGCGCCGGGAAGCGGCCCGGGACGCCAGTTAATATAGGGTCGGATCCCTTTCGTTCAAAGCGCCCGTCCATGGCCGAGCCCCTCGTCATTGCCCACAACGCCGCCGGCGACATCGCACTGTTGCCCGCGATGGCCAATCGGCACGGACTCATCGCCGGCGCCACCGGTACGGGCAAGACCGTAAGCCTGCAGGTCGTCGCCGAGCGGATGTCCGCGCTCGGCGTCCCCGTGTTCCTGGCCGACGTGAAGGGCGACCTCGCCGGCATGGCGGAACCGGGTGTTGCCTCGCCCAAGCTCGCCGAGCGGCTGCAGCGGATCGGCGTACCGATGCCCGCGTTCAGCGGCTTCCCGGTCGTGTTCTGGGACGTCTTCGGCGAGCAGGGCCACCCGCTGCGCGCCACCGTCTCCGACCTGGGCCCCGTGCTGCTCGCGCGGATGCTGCAGCTCAACGACGTGCAGGCCGGCGTGCTGGCGGTCGCGTTCAAGGTCGCCGACGACAACGGCCTGCTGCTGCTCGACCTCAAGGACCTGCGCGCGATGGTCGCGTGGGTGGGCGAGCATGCGAGCGAGCTGACGACGCGCTACGGCAACGTGTCCGCCGCGTCGATCGGCGCCATCCAGCGCTCGCTGCTGCAGCTCGAGCAACAGGGTGGCGAGAAATTCCTCGGCGAGCCGATGCTCGACATCGACGACCTGCTGCAGACGGACGGCGGCCGCGGCGCCGTCAACATCCTGGCGGCCGACAAGCTGATGCAGTCCCCGCTCCTGTACGCGATGATGCTGCTGTGGCTGCTCGGCGAGCTCTACGAGCGGCTGCCCGAAGTCGGCGACCGCGACAAGCCCAAGCTCGTGTTCTTCTTCGACGAGGCGCACCTCCTGTTCAACGACGCGCCCAAGGCGCTGCTCGACCGCATCGAGCAGGTCGTGCGCCTGATCCGCTCCAAGGGCGTCGGCGTGTTCTTCGTCACGCAGAATCCGCTCGACGTGCCGGACACCGTACTGGGGCAGCTCGGCAACCGGATCCAGCACGCGCTGCGCGCGTTCACGCCGCGCGACCAGAAGGCCGTCAAGGCGGCGGCGTCGACGATGCGCGCGAACCCGCAGCTCGACACCGAGAAGGCGATCCTCGAGCTCGGCGTCGGCGAGGGCCTCATTTCGTTCCTCGACGAGAAAGGGAGCCCGGCGCCCGTCGAACGCGCGTACGTGCTGCCACCCGCCTCGCGGATCGGACCGCTCACTGCGGACGAACGGCGCGCCGTGATCGACCGTTCGGTGGTCAAGGACACTTACTCGAAGGTCGTCGACCGCGAATCGGCCTACGAGAAGCTTGCGGCGCGCGCGGCGGACTCCGCGGCGGCGCCGGCGCCTGGCACCGGGTCCGCGTCCGCGGCCGGCGGGGGGTGGATGGGCGGCCTCAAGGACGTGCTGCTGGGATCGACCGGCCCGCGCGGCGGCCGCCACGAAGGCGTGCTCGACGCGATGGCCAAGACGGCCGGCCGCACGGCCAGCTCCGCGATCACGCGCGAGATCGTGCGCGGCGTGCTCGGGTCGTTGCTCGGCAAGCGCTGACGGCGGTTGCGCGCCGCGTGGCCGCTGCGGGCGGCCCGCGGGCGCGCCTGGCCCTACAGTCGCGCGGCCAGCGCGACGAGGGGCAGCGCGTCGCTGCGGCACGCAAGGCGGTAGCAACCCACCTCCGCGCCCGCGCTCGCGCCGTACTGGACGAGCGATGCAGCGCCCAGTGCGCCTTGCGCCCACGCGGCGACGGTGCCGGGCGCGTAGCTCGTCGCCAGCAGTACGCGTTCGGCCCGCGCATCGCGGACGCCACGCAGTCGCTGTTCCGTGGTCATCGGCGGTTCGCCGTGCGCGCGCAGCATCGCCGCGCTGGCGAACGCCGGGTCGGCCTCGATGGCCGGCAGGACGGTATCCGCAAGTGTCGCCTCGAGCGCCGCTTCGCGCCCGTCCGCGGGCGCATAGCGGACCGTCAGCAGCTCCGCGCCCAGCACCGTGCCGATGCTGCGCTCGATCGCGCAGAAGCTCCGCACCATGCCGCGGAACGCGGGCATGATCGACTGCGTCCACGCAGTCGGGTGGTCGAGGCGCTGCTGGTAGGCGCCGGACGTGAGCACCGCGAGGTCGCGCACTTCGTAGCTGACGCAATACCGGGGCGCGGTGCCTGTGTGCGCGACCCAGCGCTGCGCGCGCAGGAACCCCGGGATGCCCACCCGCTCGGGGAAGTGCTCGCGCGTGTGCCACGCGTCATGATCGGCGACGCGTTCCGGCACGATGTCGTACCACAGCAGCATCACCGCGGAGCCGATCAGCGCCATCGCGCGCTCCGGCACACGGCCGCGGCGTTCAGGAGCGGCCCCGGTCGCCGACGAGCTCCAGCAGCGCCCGCACCGCGTGCGGATAGCCGCGCGCGCCGAGGCCCACGATCACCGCGGACGCGGTGGCGGACATCAGCGAGCGCTGGTACATCGGCTCGCGCCGGTGGATGTTCGAGATGTGCAGCTCGACGATCGGCCCGTCGAACATCTTGAGCGCATCGAGGATGGCAATGGACGTGAACGAGTATGCCGCCGGGTTGATGACGATGCCCGCCGCGCGACCGGTCGCGTCGTGAATCCAGTCGATCAGCTGCGACTCGCTGTTCGATTGCCGGAACTCGACCGGCACGCCCGGGGCGGCCGCGCGCGCCATCGCCTCGATCTCGGCCAGCGTCGTGGTGCCGTAGATTTCGGGCTCGCGCATGCCGAGGCGGTTGAGGTTGGGCCCGTTGAGGATGACGATCGGTTTCATGGTCAATGCGTGTAGCCCATCAGCCGCGGCAGCCACAGCACGACGGACGGGAAGATCGTGATGATCGCGAGGACGACGATCGACATCGCGATGAAGGGCGTCGCCTCGCGGACGATCACCGACAGCCGCTGCTTGGTCATGTTCGCCGTCACGAACAGCAGCAAGCCGAACGGTGGCGTCAGCAGGCCGATCATGATGTTGACGACGACGACGACGCCGAAGTGCACCAGGTCGATCCCCAGCAGCTTGGCGGTCGGGATCAGGATCGGCACGATGACGAGCAGGATCGTCGTGCCTTCGAGCAGGCAGCCGAGCACGAGCAGCACCGCGTTCACGAGCAGCAGGAAGCCGAGGGGCGACAGGTGGAAGCCGGCGATGAAGTGCTGGACGGACAGCGGCACGTTCTCGATCGTGACGACGTAGTTGAACACCAGCGCGCCGGCGATCAGCATGCCCACCGACGTCGTCGCCCGGGCGCTGGACAAGAGCACCTGGTAGAGCTGGCGGAACGACATCGAGCGGTAGATGAGCCACGACGCGAGCAGCGCATACGCGGCAGCGGCCGCGGCGCCTTCCGTCGGCGTCATCACCCCGCCGTAGATGCCGAACAGCAGCACGACGGGTAGCATCAGCGCCGGGAACGCGTCCTTGGTGACGCGGCCGACGTCGCGCAGCGGCACCGGCGGCTCCGTCGGGTAGTTGCGCTTGCGGGCGATGACGTAATTCGTGACCATGAAGCCGATGCCGAGCAGCAACCCCGGGACCACGCCGCCGAGGAACAGGTAGCCGATCGACGCATCGGCCACCAGCGCATAGACGACCATCGGGATCGACGGCGGGATGATCGGACCGATGATGGCCGCGGACGCCGTGATGGCGGCGGCGTAACCGACGGGGTACTTGCCGTCGCGCGTCATCATCCCGATGATGATGCGGCCGATGCCCACCGCGTCGGCGATGGCGGATCCGGACATCCCGGCGAAGATGATGTTCGCGACGACGTTGACGTGGCCCAGGCCGCCGCGGAAGCGGCCGACGAGCATCAGGCAGAACTTCAGCAGCCGGTCGGTGAGGCTGCCGCTGTTCATCAAGTCGGCGGCGAGGATGAACAGCGGGACCGCGAGCAGCACGTAGCTGTTGAACAGCCCGTTGAGGATCTGCTCGGCAGCCGTCGACAGGTCGAGGTGCGCGATCAGCAGGTAGAAGATCGACGCACAGATCATCGACAGGCCGATCGGCAGGCCGATGACGGCCAGGCCTACCAGCACGATGACGCACCAGGTGAACGGCGTCAGCATCAGCGCGCGTCCGTATCCGCGCCAGGAGGCTGCTCCGCGGCCATCGGCCCCTTCCATGCGCGCCAGGCGAGGCGCACGTGGCGGACGATCATCGCCACCGCGAACAGCACGTAGACGGAATAGAGGTAGTCGAAGCGCATGCCGAGGTAGGCGGATTTCTCGCGCTTCATGAACAGCACGTAGTTGAAGCTCGCCGGGAGCGAGATCGCGAACAGCACCACCAGCGCGGCGCTGCCGGCGATCGTGAACACGCGCGCCACGCTGGGCGACACCTGCGACGACAGGATGTCGAAGCGGATTTCCTCGCTGTCGCGCAGGATGAACGCCGCGCCCCACAGCACGACCCACACCCAGCACAGGACCGTCACCTCGTCGGTCCAGCCGAGCGGCTTGTTGAGCAGGTAGCGAAAGCCGATCTGCAGCAGGAACGAGACGAACATCAGCGCGAGCAGGACGACGATGACGTCCTGTGCCCGTCGTTCAAGCCAGCGGATGGCAGCGGTCCAGCGCATGATTCGTGGGCCAGCAGTCTACGGGATGCAAGGGCGCGCCGGCGCGCGCAGGCATGGCGGACGCCCCTTGCGCCCGCCCTGCCCCGACGCCCGCGCCGGCGGGACCGTTACAGCGCGTTGATCTTCTCGAGCGCGCCCTTCGGCCAGTCGGCGCCGTACTTGTCGACGTAGCGCTTCTGCGCATGCGAGCGGAACGCCGCGAGGTCCGGCACGTACACCTTCTTGCCCTGGGCCTTGAAGAATTCCAGCGCGGACTTCTCGTCGGCGCTGAACTTGACGACGTAGTCGCCGACCGCCTTCTCCGCCGCCGCCTGGAACGCCTGCTGCTGCGCAGGTTTCATCGCGTCCCATACCTTGGTCGTGATCGTCATCACGTCGTAGCCGATCACGTGCGACGTCAGCACGAACTGCGACGTGACTTCGTAGAACTTCATCAGCCGGCTCGCGACGAGCGGGTTGTCCTGGCCGTCGATCGCACCCGTCTGCAGCGCCGTGTAGACCTCCGCATACGCGACCGGCGTCGGGTTGGCACCGATCGACTCGCCGAGGAACTGCCAGAACTCGCCCGGCGGCATCCGCAGCTTGATGCCGTTGAGGTCGGCGGGCGTCTTGATCGTCTTGTCGGGCTTGAGGTTCACGTGGCGCGCGCCGAAATAAACGGGCGTGATCACCTGGATGCCCAGCTGGTCGCGCGCCATCTTGATGAACTCGCGGCCGACGTCGCTCTTGAACGTCTTGTTCAGGTGGTCGACGTCGCGGAACAGGTACGCCGACGTCAGCAGCGACCACGCCGGAATCTGCTTCGAGATGTCCGCGGGCGCGAGGTTGCACATCTCGAGGTTGCCGCGTTGCATGGCGATCAGCTCGGTGCCCTGCTTGAACAACGTGTTGCCGAAGTAAGGCTCGAAGTCGTAGCCGTCCTTGATCTGCGCGGCGAAATTGCGGTACGCCTCCGCGCGCAGGTCCTGCTCGGTGAACGCCGAGCTGAACCGGAGCTTGGTCTTGGCTTGCGCGCGGGCTGACGGCAGTGCGCCGAGCGCGAGCGCCGATGCGCCTGCCTGCAGCAACGTGCGGCGCTTGATGCGGGTATCCATGGTCTCTCCTCCTCACCGGCGGCGACGCCGCGGCGATCTCTGTTGATGATTTCCGGCGCAGCGAATACTATTGGCTTAATCTTATAAACGCAACATCCTTCAACGAATGACCATTCCTCCGACCAGGTCGCGCGCCGCCACGACGGCGACCGCGTCGCGCGCACGGCGCGTCGCCCCGGTCCGCGCCGGCGATGCGGACGCCACGGTGGGCGCGGCGACGTATCGCCGCGTCCGCGCGGACATCCTGTACGGCCGGCTCGCCCCGGGGCAGAAGTTGCCGCTCGAGCGGATGCGCGACACCTACGGCTCGGCCGTCGGCACGCTGCGCGAGGTGCTCAACGCCCTCGCGGCGGAGGGCTTTGTGCGTGCCGAAGGGGCGCGCGGATTCGAGGTCGAGCCCGTGTCGCCTGCGGACCTGCGCGAGATCGGCTCGCTGCGGCTGCTGCTGGAGTGCGATGCGCTGCGGCATTCGTTCGCGGCCGGCGACGTCGAATGGGAAGCCCGCGTCGTGGCCGCCCACCACAAGTTGGCGTCGATCGAGTTGCAGGTGACGCCGGGTGATCGCAGCGGCGAGGAAGTCTTCCGGCGCTACGACTGGGAGTTCCACAACGCGCTGCTGTCGGCCTGCGGCTCACGGCTGCTGCTCGACCTGCATTCGCGCATCTACGACAAGTACCTGCGCTACCTGGTGCTGGCGTCGGTCTTCCGCGGCGAACCCGTCGCCACCGAGCATCGCGCGCTGATGCAGTGCGCGCTGGCCCGGGACTGGCAGCGGGCACAGGCGTTGACGACGACACACGTCCAGGCCTGCGTCGCGCAGATGCTCGCGGGTGACTGGTGGGCGCGTCCGGCCGCGCGCGCGGCGGCATGACGGCGACAGTGCCGCTGCGCCTCGGCGTACTGGGCGCAGCGCGGATCGCGCGGTTGTTCGTCGAGGCGGTCCGCCCCTCGTCGAAGGTGGTCGTGGCCGCCGTCGCGGCGCGCGACACGGAACGTGGCCGTGCGTTCGCCGCTGACCTCGGCATTCCCCAGGTGCACGCGAGCTACGACGCGTTGCTCGCGGATCCCGCCATCGAGGCCGTCTACGTCCCGCTGCCCAACGCACTGCACGCGCGCTGGGCCATCCGCGCCGCCGACGGGGGCAAGCACGTGCTGTGCGAGAAGCCCCTGGCCGCCAGCGCCGCGGAGGCGCGCGCGATCTTCGACGCCGCGACGCAGAACGGCGTGCACGTCGTCGAGGGCTACCCGTACCGTGCGCAACCGCAGACGATCCGCACGCGCGAACTGCTTGCGTCCGGTGCGGTGGGCCGCGTGCGCCTCGTGCATGCGTCGTTCGGCTTCCCGCTGACGGATGCGGCGAACATCCGGATGGACGCGGATCTCGCCGGGGGCGCGTTGATGGACGCGGGCTCCTACCCCGTCAGCTTCGTCCGCATGGCCGTCGGCGCCCGCCCCGTGCGCGTGCAGGCGTCGTCGCGGCGCGGCGCGTCCGGCGTCGATACGACGACCCTGGCGTCACTCGAATTCGCCGACGGCGCCATGGCGCAGATCTCCTGCACGTTCGACACGGCGCGGCATCGCAACGCGTTCATCGCGGGTGACGCGGGCTCGCTGGCGACGCATTACTACAACGACACCGGTGGCCTGTTCGCGCCGGTGATCGAATGGCGCAAAGGCACCGGCTGGGATGCGGAGCGGATCGTCGTGGAGACCGCGGCGACGAGCGGCTTCCTGGCCGAAGGCGAAGCCTTCCACGACCTGGTGCGCAGCGGGATGTCCGCGTGGCCGGGGGCGACACCGGAAGAGTCGCTCGACATCGCGCTGACGCTCGACGCCATCGCGGCGAGCGCAGTCGAAGGCAGCCCGGTCGACGTCGGCGCATAACGCCGCGCTGAACGACGTCAGGCCACCGCCACCAGCTCCGCGAGCCGCGCAGGGTCCGCGAGCAACGCCGCGCTCGGCCCCTCGTGCACGACGCGGCCCCGTTCCAGCACCAGCGCGCGGCCCGTCATCGACAACGCGAGGCGCGCGTGCTGCTCGCATACGATGACCGCCATCTCGCCGGTGCTTACCAGTGCGCGCAGCGCCGCGGCGAGTTCCTGCACGACGATCGGCGCGAGGCCTTCCATCGGCTCGTCGAGCAGCAGCAGTGCCGGGTTCGTCATCAGCGCACGACCAATGGCGAGCATCTGCTGCTCGCCGCCGGACAACTGGTTGCCCAGGTTCGCGCGGCGCTCCTCGAGGCGCGGGAACTGCGTGTAGACACGACGCAGGTTCCACGCGCCAGGACGCGCGACGACGGTCAGGTGCTCCTCGACCGTGAGCGACGGAAACACGTGCCGCTCCTGCGGCACCCAGCCCAGGCCGGCTCGCGCGCGCTGGTGCGTCCGGTACGCGTCGAGCGGCTTGCCGTGCCACGCGATGCTGCCCGCGAAGCGGCGCGCGATTCCCATCAGCGACACGATCAGCGTCGTCTTGCCGACACCGTTGCGGCCGAGCAGCGCAAGGCTTTCGCCGGCGCGCAGGCTGAACGACACGTCCTCCAGGATGCGCGCGTCGCCGTAACCGGCGACGAGGTGCTCCACCGCCAGCATGTCAGCCATCGGCGGCCTCGCCGAGGTACACCTCCTTCACCCGCGGGTCGCGCGCGATCGCCTCAGGCGTGCCCTCGGTCAGCACGCGCCCCTGCGCCATCACGGTGATGCGCTCGGCAAACCGGAACACGAGGTCCATGTCGTGCTCGATGAACAGCACGGTGATGTCGCGCGGCAATTCGGCCAGGACGCCGAACAGCTCTGCGCTGGCATCGGCGGGGATGCCTGCGGCCGGCTCGTCGAGCAGCAGGATCCGCGGCCGCGTCGCCAGCGCGAGCGCGATCTCGACGAGCCGCTGCTTGCCATAAGGCAGCTCACGCGTGACCACGTCGCGGTCGGCGTCGAGGCGCAGCGTCGCGAGCAGCGTCCGCGCCTCGTCGATCGGCGCGCGAAGCTTGGCGACGCTCCGGTACCAGCACGCGGTGAGTCCGTCGCGCTGGTCGATCGCAAGGAGGACCGACTCGAGCACCGTGAGGCCCGGGAACAGGTTGGTGACCTGGAACGTGCGCGCCAGCCCGCGCCGGACGCGCGCATGCTGCGGCACATCCGTCACGCGCTCGTCGCCGAGGAATACGTCGCCCGACGTGGGCGCGAGCGCGCCGGTCAGCAGGTTGATCAGCGTCGTCTTGCCCGCGCCGTTGGGGCCGATCAGCGCATGCCGCGCCCCGCTTGCGAACGCGAGCGTGACGCCGTCGTTGGCGACGAAGCCGCCGAAGCGCTTGGTCAGGGCAGCGGTGCGTAGCGCAACGGTCATCGGCCGCCCCTTGCGCCACGCGCGACGTGCCGCGCACGCCATGCAGACAATTCGCCCAATACCCCGCCGCGCGCGAACAGCACGATCACGACGAGCAACGCACCCAGCCAGAACTGCCAGTACGCGGCCGACAGGTTCGCAAGCCGGTCCTGGAGGATCATGAAGATCGCAGCGCCGAGCAGCCCGCCGTACAGGTAGCCCGCGCCGCCCAGCACGAGCATGATCAGGATTTCCGCCGACCGGTTGAAGCCCAGTACATCGAGGCCCACGAACTGCGTCGTCTGCGCGAGCAGCGCGCCGGCGATGCCGGCAATCCCGGCGGCCAGCGTGTACACGGCCACGAGCTGCCTCGACACGGATATGCCCAGCGCCGGCATCCGGCGCTCGCCTTCGCGCACGCCGCGCAGCGCGAGGCCAAACGGCGAATTGACGATCAGCCGTGCGAAGCAGAACACAGTGAACAGCACGCCCAGGCTGTACAGGTAGGCAGTGCGCCCGTCGATGCCGAAGTTGAAGAGGCCGAAGAGCTTCCACATCGTGACGTCGGAGAGGCCGTCGACGCCGCCGGTGATCGGCGCCGCGCGATTGGCGATTTCGTAGCAGAGCAGTCCCACGCCCAGCGTGATGATCAGGCGCGTCAGGTCCTGGCCGCGCACGATCAGCACGCTCGTCGCGAAGCCGAGCACCGCGGCAGCCAGCGCGGCCAGCACGAGGCCACTGATCGGCTCGCCCCAGCCGTGGTGCGCGAGCAATCCCGCCGTGTACGCGCCGACACCGAAGAACGCGGCGTGCCCCAGAGACACGATGCGCGCATAGCCCAGGATCAGGTCGAGCGACAGCGCGAACAGTCCCGCGATCAGGACCTGGCTGCCGAGCGTGCGGTAGCCCGGGAGCAGGAAATAGACGGCGACCAGCGCGAGCCAGAACACGACCTCGGTCCTGCGCCACCGCGTCGACGGCAGCCGTGCGCCCCCGGTGAGCGGCGTCATCCGCGCCTCCCGGCAAGGCCGCGCGGGAACAGAACGAGCAGCACGATGAGCAGGAAATAGATGATGAACGAGCCCATGCTGGGCACGTAGTACTTGCCGGCGATATCGAAGATGCCGAGCATCAGCGCAGCGGTGAGCGTCCCGCCGATCGACCCGGCGCCGCCGACGGCCACGACCAGCAGGAAGTACACCATGTACTTGAGCGGGAACACGGGATCGAGGCCGAGCACGTCGATCGCGAGGCCACCGCCGAGGCCGGCCAGCGCCGAACCGAGCATGAACGTCAGCGTGAACACGCGGTCGACGTCGATGCCCAGTCCTTCCGCCGCCACCCGATTGTCGACGGCAGCCCGCACCTGCGCGCCGATGCGCGTCTTCTCGATCAGCAGCGTGAGGCCCACCACAATCGCCGCGACGACCGCGATGAGGAACAACCGGTACGCGCCGAAATCACGGCCCAGCACGCGGACCTGGCCCGCGAGGTACTCGGGCACGCGGACCGGCTGCTGGCTCGGGCCGAAGAAATAGGTCGTCGTGGCCATCGCCATGAACACGAGGCCGATCGTGAACAGCACCTGGTCGAGTGGCGGCCGGCGGTAGAGCCGCCGGTACAGCACGCGCTCGAGGACGCCACCCATCCCGCCGGCGATCACGAAGGCGGCCAGCAGCGCGCCATAGAACGGCACGCCGAGGCGCGACATCGCGAGCACCGTGACGTAGCCGCCCAGCATCGCGAACGCGCCGTGCGCGAGGTTGATGAGATTCATCAGCCCCAGCGTGATCGACAGCCCGATCGCGATGACGAACAGCAGCGCGCCGTAGGCGATGCCGTCGAACAGCACGCCGATGAAGTTGCCGAGCATGGACAGAGCCGATCAACCAATCGCCGGTCCGAGGGACGCGACGTCGCGCGTCCATCGTCCCGGCGAGCTTGACGTCTGCTGCGTAACGTCAGGGCTGCTTGCCCGGGTCCTTCTGGTCGGGGAACTTGTCGAATTCGACGTTCTCGAGCTTTCCGCCCACGCGCTCGACCTTGCGGATGTAGATCGTCTGCACGACGTCGCGCGTTTCGGGGTCGATCATGATCATGCCGCGGGGACTGTCGATCTTGAGGCCCTTGAGCGCGGCCATGAACGCATCGCCGTCCGTCGAGCCCTTTGTCTTCTGCAGCGCGGCATAGATGGCCGCCATGCCGTCGTAGCCGCCGACCGCCATGAAGTTCGGGCGCATCTTCGTGCCGTTGGCTTCGACATAGGCCTTGAGGAACGCCTTGTTCTCCGGCGAGTCGTGCGCCGTCGAATAGTGGAAGCTGGTCACGATGCCGAGCGCGGGGTCGCCCATCGCATCCAGCAGCGACTCGTCTGTCAGGTCGCCCGTCGCGATGACCTTGATGCCGGCGTCCGCGAGGCCGCGTTCCTTGTACGCCTTCATGAACGCGATCGTCTGTTCGCCGGGCGGCAGGAACATGAACACGGCGTCAGGCTTGGCGTCCTTGATGCGCTGGATGTAGGGCGCGACTTCCGGATTCTTGAGTGGCACGTGCACGCTGTCGACGACCGTGCCGCCCAGCGACTTGAACATCTTGGCAAACGCGGCCTCGGCATCGAGGCCCGGGCCGTAGTCGGACACGAGGATGTACACGCGCTTGATGCCGTTCTTCCAGGCCCACTGCGCCATCGGCTGCGCGTTCTGCGGCAGCGTCATCGACACGCGCGCGATGTACGGCGACTTCGTCGTGATGATCGACGTCGCCGCGTTCATGATGATCATCGGCTTCTTGGTCTCGGTAGCCACCGGCGCGACGGCCATTGCGTTGGGCGTGAGGCCGAACCCGACGAGGATGTCCACGTTGTCGCGCGTGACGAGTTCCTGTGCGAGGCGCTTGGCGACGTCCGGCGCGGGGCCGGTCGTGTCCTTCTGGATGATCTCGATCTTCTTGCCGGCCACCGTGTCGCCGTGCACCTTCATGTAGGCCTTCATCCCGGCATAGATCTGGCCGCCGTAGTCGGCGAACGGCCCCGAGAACTCGCCGATGAGGCCGAGCTTGACGGTACCTTCCGCGTGCGCCGTTGCGAATGCCAGCACGCATGCCGCAGCAGCCAGGCCCTGGCGCCAGCGAATGTTCCTGTTCATGCTCATCTCCTCCTCGAATTCCGGCGCTACGCGCCGCGATGTGTTGTGATTCCGCTCAAGCGACAGGCGCGCTGCGCCAGACGTGGCTGGACTCGGTCCGACGCAATGGGCGTGGCGTGCGAACGCACCGCATGGTGCCAAAAGGGCGCTGGTCGCGCAAATGGCCGATTATCGGCTGCCGGAGGCCCCCATCGGAGGCCGCCGGACCCTGGGTGCGGCCCACCGCGGACGCGGTGCCGGCCGCGGATGGATCCGGGTCAGACCCGAAAGCGCAGCGTGGCGTCCTGCAGCCGCTTCGCGGTGTCGAGGAGCGCGTTCGCGGCATTGGCGTTGACGCCGATGTTGCTGCCGGTTTCCTCGACCTGCGAGGCAATGCGCTCGACCTGCTGGGCGAGCGATGTGCTTGCGTCGCTCTGCTCCCGTATGGACGAGGCGACTTCCCGGACCAGCGCTTGCGCGGAGCGTGAACGGTCGGCGATGCGACGCAACAACTGAGTCGCTTCGCCAGCCGCGTCCTGCATCCGGCGAGCCTCCGGCAACGCCATGTCCATCGCCTTGGCGGCATGGACGGTTTCCGTCTGGATCCGCTCGACGACTTCGGAAATTTCCTGCGTGGCCTTCTGCGTGCGTTCGGCAAGCGTTCGCACTTCGTCGGCGACGACGGCGAACCCGCGGCCCTGCTCGCCGGCGCGCGCTGCTTCGATCGCGGCGTTAAGCGCGAGCAGGTTCGTTTGGCCGGCGATATCCTTGATGACCTGGGCCATGCGCGACACCGACTGGGCGTTTTCGGTCAGCGCGCGTACCTGTTGCGCGGCGTTGGCAACCGTCTGCGCGACCGTCGCAATGTTCTGTGCGACCGTCTCGACGCTGGTCGCGCCCTCTTCCGCAAACTGCGACGCGCCGCTGGCATGGACATCGGTTTCGCGCGCGCTTTCCGAGACGTGCGTGATCGAGACCGTCAGCTGCTCCATTGCTGCCGCCATCGCCTGGGTGGCTTCGGTTTCGGACTCCGCCGCCTGCGCGACGAGGGACGACGTCTCGGCGATTGCACCCGCAGACGTCGTGACGACACCGGCGCTGCGCGAGATTTCCTCGACCATCCGCCGCAGCGCCTGGACGAGGTTGTGGAGTTCGCCCAGCAAGCTTTCGCGACCTGCGGCTTCGATCGATACCGTCAGGTCGCCCGCAGCCACACGCCTCATCGCGTCGAGGGCATCGCGAGGCTCGCCGCCAATCTGCCGCAGGATCCCGCGCGCGATCCAGACGGCGATCATCCCCACCAGCACGAGTATGCCGCCGATGATGAGCGCCGCCTCGCGCGACTGCCGCGCAAACTCGGCATCGAGATCGTCGACATAGAGGCCGGTGCCGATGACCCAGTCCCAGGGCTCGAAGCGAGCAAGGTAGTGCAGCTTGGGGACCTGGAGATCGCTCCCCGGACGCGGTGTCAGCGTCGACGCAAAGTGCGTCTTGTCCAGTGCCGCCCCGATCATCCCGCGAATCGTGAAGGCTCCGCTCTTGTCCTGCCGATCCCAGTGGTTCTGTCCGACGTACTCGGGGTGGATCGGGTGCATGACGCCGAGCCCCTTGCTGTCATAGACGTAGAAGTACTCGGGTCCCAGGTAGCGCATGCTCCGCAGCGCCTCCTTGGCCAGCCGCTGCGCGTCGTCGTGGCGAAGCTTGCCCGCCTTCTCCAGGTCGTAGAAGCCTTGGGCCGTCGTCAGCGCGATGTCGACGGCGGCCTGCAGCGTGGCCTTCCGGTCTTTCAGCAATTGCTGGCGCGAATGGAGCACCAGATATCCGCCGAGCAGCGTGAGGCCAACGAGCGCCACCACGACTGACAACGTCAATCTGGCTTTGAGTGAAGAGAAGTCGAGTGGCGACATGCCGGCTTTCCCGGGTTGCAATGGCGGGCGAGTCCGCGTGCAAGACGCGGTCTCCGGGTCGGCCAGCCGGGCGCATGCCAGATATCGAGCCTGCACGGCGCGCCGCGCGCGGCTGTCCTGTATGCATAACGGCAGTGGAAGCGGATTCTTGAGTGACCGCGTTGCAACGCATCGGTGCGCGCCGCAAAAGCCAAAAGGCCCGCTCTGCTGAGCGGGCCTTTTGTTTGAAGGGTGCCTGACGATGATCTACTTTCGCGCGCGGTGATGCGCACTATCATCGACGTACTGCCGTTTCACGGTCCTGTGCGGGATGGGAAGGGGTGGT
>JAFEDG010000023.1 GCA_018241745.1 Pseudomonadota bacterium | reverse complement strand
GTCGAGGTGTCGCTGCAGTAAGCTCGATTGGCAGTTCCGGAAGCAGGAAGGGCCGCGCAAGCGGCCCTTTTTTCATGGGTTTCCGGGCCCGTGGCGCCGCCCGGCTGGCAGATATTTCGGCGGCACGGACCGGATAAGGTCGGACAACGCGGAGCGGTGGGCTGCGCGGACGGGCCGGCCAGACGCTACGCGTACTGCCGCGCCGCCCGCTCGAAGTCCGTCGGAAACGGAATCAGGTTGCTGTCCTGGTTGGCGTTCTGCGCAGCGCGCGGCGTTTCCTCGCGCGGTCCCGCGGTCGAGACCGCGAGGTTGCTCCGCTGTGGCAGCTCGAAGCCGTTCGCCGGGTCGTCGATCGCGATGATCGATACGCGTGGCGCATAGCTGCGCACCGGACCGAACATCGTCGCAAACGGGACGTCGGCCGCGTCGCGGCCGGTGGCGAGTCGCAGGAGCCCGGTGCGCGGCGAAATGCCCGTCGCATCGAAGATATACCAGCGGCCCGACAACCACACCTCGACGTACGCATGGAAGTCGCAGGGCCCAAGGGACGGGTCCGCCCCGTAGTCGATGCCGGTGACGAAGCGAGCAGGGATGTTGATCGCGCGGCACAGCGCGATCATCAGGTGCGCAAAGTCGCGGCACACGCCGCGCCGGTCGGCCAGCGTATCGAGCGCGCCGGTGGACGTGGTGGACGTCCCCACCATGAACTTCACATGGTGGTGGACCCAATCGCGAATCGCCTGCACCCGGGCATAGCCGGGCGGCAGCGACCCGAACTCGGCATGCGCGAACTGCACCAGCCGGTCGGACTGGCAATAGCGGCTGGCGTACAGGTACGGAACGACGTCGCCGGGCAACTCCCGGACGTGGCTTTCGAGGATGCCCGACGGGTCGCCGACGACAGCGCTGATATCGACCGTCGCGCCGTAGCTGATCTGCAGCGGGCCGCCGTCGACACCGACGCGCAGCAGGCGATTGCCGAAGTGCGGTTCCGAGAACCAGGTGACCGTCGCCTGGCGGTTGAGGTCCAGCCGTTCGGCCACGACCTGCTGCTGCGGCGTGCGCGCCGCGGCCATGTTGAACAGGAAGTCGGCCGCGCCGCCGACGTCGTACGACAGGTCGATCGAGAATTGGAGACGTATCATGGGAGTTGCATATATGGGGGGCCATCCAGCCCGGGCAACCCGTATTCTCCGCGGGCGGATGCGCGCCGCCCATCGGCCGCCTCCGATCCCCGTTGTCGGCGCCTGGCCGACAACGGGTGTACGGTCGTTCAGGCGCCGGTCTTGTCGTTGAAGATGCGCATGATGTCGTCGGTGGACAGCATGCCCTTGTGTGACTTGTCCATCGCGTCGAACTTCTTTTCCATCATCGCCATGAATTCCTTCTTGCTGACCATGCCGTTCTTGTCGGCCATCATGGTCACCTGCTGGCGAAAGCTCTGCATGCCGTCGCCGTCCGCGGCAAGCGCGGGCAGCGTGGCGAGCGCGGCGAAGCCCGCGATGGCGATGGAAGCGACCGTGCGCTTGAAGGACGTTGCGTTTTGCATGAATGACTCCTGGGTACGGGTAACGTGGGCGCGGCTCCGGCCGCGATCGATGGCGGGTCATGGCGGCCGACAGCCGCCGCGTTTCCCGCGCATGGCCAGTGGTCGTGCATCCCTGGCGGCACTTACGCGATCTGTCGCGTATTCACGAATTTGTTCCGGCGTTGTAAGGCGCGGGCCCAACCCGACGACCAACGCCGCCTTGCGGCTGGCCGCGCTCGCTGGGGCGGTCATGCTGGGCGCCGCTGCCGTCGCGCAGCCGCTGCCCGTTGCGCCGGAGGTGGCATCAGCGTGGCGCGACAAGTCGCTCGTCTCGGCGCGGCACTGGATGGTCGCCACGGCCAATCCGCTCGCGACCGACGCGGGCTATCGCGTGCTGGCCGCCGGCGGGAGCGCCGTGGATGCCGCCGTGGCAATCCAACTGGTGCTGGGGCTCGTCGAACCGCAGTCGTCGGGGCTTGGCGGTGGTGCGTTCATGCTCGTGCACGACGCGCGCAGCGGGCGCGCCGTCGTGTACGACGGGCGCGAGACGGCGCCCGCTGCCGCGACGCCGCAACGCTTTCTCGATGCGGACGGCAAGCCGCTCGCGTTCCACGCGGCGGTCGTCGGCGGCCGCTCCGTCGGCGTTCCCGGCGTGCCGCGGTTGCTTGCACAGGCGCATGCCGCGCATGGACGCCTGCCGTGGGCGCAGCTGTTCCAGCCCGCGATCGACCTTGCCGAGCACGGCTTTCCCGTGTCACCGCGGCTGCATGCGCTGATCGCGTCCGAGCGCTATTTCCGGCAGCCCCGGATCCGCGCGTACTTCCTCGACGCCACGGGCGCGCCGCTGGCCGTGGGTACGCGGCTCGTCAACCCTGCGTACGCCGCCACGCTGCGCACGCTGGCGCGCGAAGGCGCCGATGCGTTCTATCAAGGCGCCATCGCCGACGACGTGATCGCGACGGCCAATGACTATGCACCGAACCCGGGCGATCTCACGCGCGAGGATCTGGCCCGCTATCGCGTCGTCACGCGCGAACCTGTCTGCGGCCACTACCACGCGCTGCGCGTATGCGGCCCGCCACCGCCGTCGTCCGGCGGCATCACGCTGCTCGAGATGCTGGGCATGCTCGAGCCGTATCCGCTCGCCGACATGGGTGCGGAGTCGCTGTGGAGCGTGCATTTCATCGGCGAGGCGGGCACGCTTGCCTATGCGGACCGCGATGCCTGGATTGCGGACCCGGCGTACTTTGCGGTGCCTGCCGGCCTGCTGGATCGCGCCTACCTGCGCGACCGCGGCGCGTTGATCCGCACTGACAGCGTGTTCGATCATGCGGCGCCCGGCATCCCGCCCGGCGTCGTTGCGCGCGTCGGCATCACGCGCGGTTCGCCTGGCGCACGCGGCGACATCGGAACGACCCCCGAGTTTCCGTCGACATCGCATATCGTGATCGTCGACGGCGATGGCAACGCCGTGACGATGACGACCACGATCGAGGACCAGTTCGGCAGCCGGCTGATGACCGCGGGCGGCTTCCTGCTCAACAACGAGCTGACGGACTTCTCGTTCGTGCCGGAGCGCGACGGGAAGCCCGTGCCCAACCGCGTGGAGCCGGGCAAGCGTCCGCGCTCCGCGATGGCGCCGACCATCGTGTATGGCCAGGACGGCCGAGTGCTGCTGCTGCTCGGTTCACCGGGCGGCAGCGCCATCATCAACTACGTGGCCAAGACGCTGGTCGCGATCGTCGATTGGCACCTGGACCCGCAGGCCGCGATCGCGCTGGGCAACTTCGGCAGCCGCAACGGGCCGCTGGAGCTCGAGCGCGGGACGGCGGTCGCGGGACTCGCGTCGCGCCTGACGGCGATGGGCCACGCCGTGGTCGTCAACGAGCAGACCAGCGGCGTGCAGGCGATCATGCGCGTCAGCAACGGTTGGGTGGGCGGCGCCGATCCGCGGCGCGAGGGAACCGTCCGCGGCCGCTAGAATGGCACCCCGCGGGGGGAGGAGAGCGATGCAAATCGGGTGGGCAGTCGTCGCCGCAGCGCTGGTGGTCATGGCGCGGCCAGCATGGGCGGAGGCCGCGCCGGACGCCCCGGCGCCCGTGTCGCCCGCCACCAGCATAGCGCCGGCGCCGCTGTACCGTGTCGCCGCACAGCCACTCCCGGCGGCGCCGGTCAAGGGCGGCGAGCGAGGCCGCGCGCCATACGCGCCGGAGGCGCTCGACGATGACGAGACCGACAGCGACCCGGGCCTGCCCAGCGTCGTGTTCGACCACGACGGCGCCTATCGCATCGAGGAAGCGAACGCACTGCGCTTCGCGACGACGATCAACGTCTACGGCAAGCAGGACGCGCCGCCTCCGAAGATCAAGCCGTTTGCCCGGCGTTTCGGCGACACGACGCCGCCGTCACGCAGCTTCCTGCAGAACGGGCCGGACTACGGCGCCAGTGCAAAGCCGTGCATGGCGTTCCCGTCGCAGTTCAGCAGCGGGCTCGGCTCGCAGTTCAACTTCTACGGCTATTGCCCGTGACGCGCGCCGATGCGGGCTGCCATCCGGCGGTGCATCGCGATTCAGTAGAATGCATGCTTGCAATTCGCGAGGAAGGTCGCCGTGGCCGCCGTCGTCCAACGCCTGTCCGGCTCCGCCCGCGATGCCTACCGCGAGCACCTGTTGGCATTGCCGCCGCAGGATGTCTACCTTCGCTTCGGTGCCGCAATGAAGCCCGAAGCGATTGCCGCTTACGTGGACCATATCCACTTCGACCGCGACGTCGTATTCGCGATCCACGATCACGAGTTGCGGATGCAGGGCGCGGCGCACGTTGCGTTCGGTGACGACGAAGCCGAGCTCGGTGTCTCGGTGCTGCCGGGACATCGCGGGCGTGGCCACGGCTCGGCGCTCGTCGCGCGCGCCGTCGAGCACGTTCGCAACCGCTTCCATCGCCGCGTCTACATGCACTGCCTCGCCGAGAACGCGAGCATGATGCGGATCGCACGCAGGGCCGGCATGGACATCGTGCTCGAGCTGGGTGAAGCGGACGCGTACCTTGCGCTGCCTCCCGCCAACCCGCTATCCGTGTCGCGTGAAGCGATGCACGATCGCCTTGCGCTGTTCGATTTCGCGCTGAAAGCTAACGTCGCGACGATGGCGCGCGTGCGGCGCGCGCTGGCGGGCGACGAAGGCGGGAGCGCAGCGTGACCGCGGCACTGTTCTCGACGACGATCCTGCTGCTGCTCGTCGTCGATCCGTTCGGCAACGTGCCCCTCGTCGTGTCGACGCTTGCGAAGCTGCCCCCCGCGCGGCGGCAGCGCGTGATCCTCCGCGAGTGCATCTTCGCCTACGGAATCCTGCTGCTGTTCATGCTCGGCGGTCGCGCATTCCTGGAGCTCCTGCATTTGTCCGACGAGTCGCTGGCCATCGCCGGTGGCGTGATCCTGTTCCTGATTGCTCTGCGGATGGTGTTCCCGCGCCCCGAAGGCGTGTTCGGCGCCGTCGAGGGTGGCGAGCCGTTGCTGGTCCCGCTCGCGATCCCGATGATCGCCGGCCCCTCCGCCATCGCGACGGTGATGCTGCTCGCGACGCGCAACGCGGGTCACTTGACCGACGCCATCATCGCGCTGACGCTGGCGATGGCGTTCACCACTGCCGTGCTGCTCGCGTCGTACAAGTTGCAGGACGTGCTCGGCGAGCGTGCGATGGTCGCCCTGGAGCGCCTGATGGGGCTCGTGCTGACTGCGCTGGCCGTCGAGATGCTGCTGGGCGGCGTGCGCAATTTCGTGACTTCCCTCACCATTCATTGACGATGAATCCCTCGACGCCGCAGGATGCACCCTCCGCAGTTGGCGCCACCCTGGCCGTGCCGGTCTGGGACTGGCCCGTCCGCGTCGTCCACTGGGCGATCGCGGTCCTCGTCGTCGTGCTGGTCGCCACGGGCCTCACGGACATGATCGAATGGCACATGCGTGCCGGCCAGGTGCTGCTGATGCTCGTGCTGTTCCGCGTGCTGTGGGGCTTCTTCGGCAGCCGCAACGCGCGCTTCGGGGCGTTTGTCACCGGCCCGTCGCGGGTCCTGCGCTACGGGCGCTCGCTCTTCGGCGGCAAGCACGAGGTGCACGCGACGCACAACCTCGCCGGCGGCTGGATGGTCGTGCTGCTGCTCGCTGCGCTGGCGACGCAGGCCGTGCTTGGTTTGTTCGCCAACGACGAGGCGGGCAGCAACGGGCCGCTGGAACGCTATATCAGCGACGACCTGTCGAACACGCTGTCGGGCTGGCACGTGAAGCTGTGGTGGCTGATCGTCGCGCTGGCGGTGATCCACGTCGCGGCGGTCGTGTACCACCGCGTGCGCTTCCGCGACGGCTTGACGCGCGCGATGTTCACCGGTCGCAAGGACCTGCCCGCGGGCGCCGCCGATCCGCAGCATGCGGCGACGCCATGGCTGCGCGTCGTGGTCATCGCCGCGGTGTGTTTCGCGGCGATGTGGCTCGTCAACCGCTGATCAGCGGGCGCGGAAGCTGCGGTGGCAGTTGCGGCAGGCGTCCGCGACCGCGCTGAAATCGCCCTTCCACTGCGCGACATCGCCGGACTTGGCGCTCGCCGCGAGCTTGGCCGTCGCGGCCATCAGGTCGTTCTGCAGCGACTTGAATTTCTCGGGGTCCTTCCAGATTTCGGGCCTCGCCTTGGTGGGCGCGCCTTGATCGGTACCGGGACCGAAGCCGCTCCACGGCATGTGCGAAAGCTGTTCGACGAACAACGCCGACTGCGCCGCGACCTCCTTGTTCGGGGGGGTCTCGCCCTTGACCATCGCCTCGAGGATGTCCATGTTGTAGTCCATCGCGCGCAGCACCGATTGCCGGTACTTGATCGCGCGGTCGGGCTTTACATCCTGCGCGACGGCAGGGTGGGCAAACGTCAGGCATGCGGTGGCGGCCACGGTGGCAGCCACGGCACCAATACCGGTTACAACTCGCATCGACAGGTCTCCATGGGCAATTGAACAAGGCGCGGCTCGCGCCGGCGCTGGCGTTGGACACGGCCGCGGCCGCCGGGTTCGCGACCCGTCGCCGTGTCCTCCCTGCGCAAACCGTCAGGCGGGCACGAGCATTCCATTGTCGACCCGCGCCGCCTGCGCGCGTACGAGGTCCGCCGCCAGCAGCTCCGCCAGCGCCGTCGGGCTGAGGCCCAGCAATGCGGCGTTGAGCTCTGCGTACATCGGCACGCGCGCTACGTACGCAGGGAGCGTGGCAACGGGCTCGGCGCGGACGTCGAGCAGGTGGAACATCAGGATGACCTTCAGCGCGTGACGCGCCGTACGGACGTCGTCGGCTGCGAACGACGCAAGCCGGGAACGCGCGCGCGCCAGCGCGCCCGCGACGTCGACGAACGGTTCGCCGTGACCCGGGATGACCACGCGCGCGTCGAGCGACCCGATCAGGTCCAGCGTGGCGGCGGCAGCGTCCATCCCGTTGGGTTCGATGGCGCGCGGCATCACGAACCCGAAGCCGTCGGCCCACAGTGCATCGCCCGCGATCAGGATCCCGTGTGCCGCGTTGAAGAACACGAGCGCCCCCATGTCGTGGCCGGGCGCGGCCAGCGCGTCCCATTCGAGGTCGCCCCAGCGGTGGCGCGTACCGGCCGCGATGCGCAGGTCCACGCCGAACCGTTCCATCGTCTGGTCGGCGTAGCCGTACAGCAGCGCACGCTCGTCCCAGGCGTCGACCAACGGCGCTTCGGCGGCAGGAAATGCGATCGGGCAGCCGTAGCGGCGCTGGAGCGTCGCATTGCCGCCGACGTGGTCGCTGTGGCCGTGCGTGTTGACGATCAACGCGAGCGGTACGTCGCCCAGCACGTGCGGCTCGGCGAGCAGCGCGGCCGTCAGCGGCGCGTGCGACACGTATCCCGTGTCGACGAGCACGTGGCCCTCCGCGCTCTTCAGCACGACGTGGTTGGCCGACAGCCAGTCGCGCACGATCACCTGCACCGATGCGGGCAGCCGCGTGCCCGTCATCGATGGCGCAGGCGTGCGAAGAAGTCGCGCAACAGCGCGACCCGTGCGGTCAACGTCGGCGCGGCGCGGTCGATGCGCACGCGGTCGGGCCCGGCAAAGCGGATGTGGCCGTCACGCTGGACCAGCAGGATCAGTTCGCCGGCGTCGAACGGGGGATTCTTGACGAATTGCAGCGTCGTCCGCTCCGCGCTGCTGTCGACCTTGACGACGCCCAGTGCGCGGGCGTCGAGCCGCAGCCGGTGGCTCGCAACGAGCGCCTGTGCCGGTTCCGGCAGGCCGCCAAAGCGGTCGACGAGCTCCTCCTGCAACGCGTCGATCTCTTCCAGCGTCTCCGCGCTCGCGAAGCGCTTGTACAGGACCAGCCGCTCGTGGACATCGCTGCAGTACGTCGCGGGCAGCAGTGCCGGCACGTGCAGGTTGATCTCGGTCGCGACGCCCAGCGGCTCGCTCAGGCTCGGCTCGCGGCCGGATTTCAGTGCCGACACCGCCGAGCGCAGCATGTCGTTGTACAGCTGGAACCCGACCTCCGCCATCTCGCCGGATTGCGATTCACCGAGCACTTCGCCCGCGCCGCGGATCTCGAGGTCATGCATCGCGAGGTAGAAGCCGGAGCCCAGGTCTTCCATCATCTGGATCGCCTCGAGCCGCTTCTTGGCCTGCGCCGACAGCGCGTCCGGGGGCGGCGTCAGCAGGTACGCATAGGCCTGGTGGTGCGAACGGCCCACGCGGCCGCGCAGCTGATGCAGCTGCGCGAGGCCGAAGCGGTCGGCGCGCTCGATGACGATCGTGTTGGCGGTGGGCACGTCGATGCCGGTCTCGATGATCGTCGAGCACACGAGCAGATTCACGCGCTGCGCGTAGAAGTCGCGCATCACCGTCTCCAGCTCGCGCTCCGCCATCTGCCCGTGGGCGACGGCGACCCGTGCTTCCGGCAGCAGCGTGCGCAGCTTGTCGGCCGTCGAGACGATCGTGTCGACGTCGTTGTGCAGGAAATACACCTGGCCGCCGCGCTTCAGCTCGCGCAGCGCGGCCTCGCGGATGATCCCCGGCGAGTAGGGCGCGACGAACGTCTTGATGGACAACCGCTTCTGCGGCGCCGTCGCGATGACCGAGAAATCGCGGATCCCCTCGAGCGACATCGCGAGCGTGCGCGGGATGGGCGTCGCCGTCAGCGTCAGCACGTCGACCTCGGCGCGCAGTCGCTTCAGCCGCTCCTTCTGGCGGACGCCGAAGCGGTGCTCCTCGTCGATGATCACGAGGCCCAGGTTCTTGAACTCGACGTCCGGCTGCAGCAGCTTGTGCGTGCCGATGACGAGGTCGATGCGACCTTCCTTGAGGCCGGCGAGCGCGTCCTTCACTTCCTTGGCGGTGCGGAAGCGCGAAAGCTCGGCGACGCGCACCGGCCAGTCGGCGAAGCGCTCGGCGAAGAGGTTGTAGTGCTGCTCGGCCAGCAGCGTCGTCGGCACCAGCACGGCCACCTGCTTGCCGTCCGCCAGCGCGACGAACGCGGCGCGCAGCGCGACTTCCGTCTTGCCGAAGCCCACGTCGCCGCAGACGAGGCGGTCCATCGGCTGCCCGGACGTCAGGTCCTTGATCACCGCGGTGATCGCCGCCTCCTGGTCCGCCGTCTCCTGGAATGCGAAGCCGTCGGCGAACGCCTCGTAGTCGTGCGCGTTGAACTTGAACGCATGACCTTTGCGCGCGGCACGCTGCGCGTAGAGATTGAGCAGCTCGGCCGCCGTGTCGTGGGCCTGCTGCGCCGCGCGGCGCTTGGCCTTTTCCCACTGGCCGCTGCCCAGCTCGTGCAGCGGTGCCGCGTCGGGCGACGCGCCCGCGTAACGGGAGATCAGGTGCAGGCTCGACACCGGCACGTACAGCTTGGCGTCGTTGGCGTAGATCAATTGCAGGTATTCGTTGGGCCCGTCACCCATGTCCAGCGTCGTGAGGCCCAGGTAGCGGCCGATGCCGTGCTCCTCGTGCACGACGGGGTCGCCGATCCGCACTTCCGACAGGTCGCGGACCATCGCATCGACGTTCGAGCGGCGGGCGCCTTCGCGGCGTCCGCGGCGCACGACACCTGCGTACAGCTCCGCCTCCGTGATGAACACGAGCCCCGCCTCGGGCCACGCGAACCCGGCATGCAGCGGCGTCGCGACGAGCATCGGGGTCGGTGCGTCGCGGGCGACGACATCGCCGAAGCGCTCGCGCACCGCAGGCCGCACGCCGTATTCCGCGAAGAACTGCTGCATCGTCTCGCGCCGGCCCGCACCTTCCGCGCACAGCACGACACGCTCGGCCAGCGACGCAAGCGCAGCCTTCAACGCGGCAAGCGGATCGGGCAGTCGACGGTCGACCGCGACCTGCGGCAGCGGGCGCGTCGGGGCGCGCTCGTTGGCCGCGTCGACTGCCGCAGCGGCGCGCATCTCGAGGCGACCGTACGGCTTGATGGCGCCGTAGAACGCATCCTCGGGCAGGAACAATTCCGTCGGGGGCAGCAGCGGGCGGGCCTTGTCCCCGCGCAGCAGCCGATAGCGCGAATCCGTGTCCTCCCAGAAGCGCTGCACGGCCGACTGCACGTCACCGTGCAGGACGACGACGCTGTTCGCCGGCAGGTAGTCGGTCAGCATGGCCGTCGCGTCGAAGAACAGCGGCAGCCAGTATTCGATGCCGCCCGGCGCGACGCCGTTGGAGATGTCCTTGTAGATCTGCGACTTCGACGGATCGCCTTCGAACGCCGCGCGGAACGCGGACCGGAACCTGCCGCGGCCGTCGTCGTCGAGCGGATATTCGCGCGCGGGCAACAGGCGAACTTCCCGCATCGGGTACAGCGTGCGCTGCGAGTCGACGTCGAACGTCTTGATCGACTCGATCTCGTCGCCGAACAGGTCGATCCGGTATGGCAGCGTGGACCCCATCGGGAACAGGTCGACCAGGCCGCCGCGCACGCTGAACTCGCCCGCTGCCACCACCTGCGTCACCGCCTGATAGCCGGCGAGCGCGAGCTGCGCGCGCAGCGCGTCGAGGTCGAGCCGCTCGCCCTGCTTCAGGAAGAACGTGCGGCCGGCGATGTACGACGTCGGCGGAAGCCGGTAGAGCACCGTCGCTGCCGCGACGACGACGATGTCGCATTCGCCGCGCGCAAGACGGTAGAGCGTCGCGAGCCGGCCCGAGACCAGGTCCGGGTGCGGCGAAAAATGGTCGTAGGGCAGCGTTTCCCAGTCGGGAAAATACGCGACGGCAAGCCGCGGCGCGAACCACGCGATTTCCTCGACCAGGCGCTGCGCCGACGCTGCGTCCGCCGCCACGACGGCCAACGTGCGCCGTTGCTCGCCCCCGGCGGCTTGCGAGGCGAGCTGCGCCAGCGCCAACGCGTCGGCCGAGCCTGCGAACGGCGCGACGCGCAAGCGTTCGCCCGGCTCCGGCCACGCCGGGACGAGCGCAGGCAGGCCACCCGGGAATGGTGGCAACGGCGGGGGGACGGAGGCGTCCGGAGGTACGGTCACCTGCGCGTCCGCTGCGACGTCAGGTTGGACCTTCGGCATCGAAAGAGCACTGCAAGCGCAAACGGAGCGTCGATTATACGGTGCGTCGCACCCGCCGCCCCCGCTGCGGGGGCACTCAGGCAGTCGCTATACTCACGCCGCCCGCGCGGTCCGTCGCGCGCACGTTCAGCATGCCGCCCGCCGCGCTCAAGCCGCCCGCCGTCTCGCCTTACGTCCTGCTCACGCTGACGCCGCTGTTCTGGGCGTGCAACTGGGTCATCGGCCGGGCGTTCGCGAGCGAAATCCCGCCGATGGCGCTGACGTTCTATCGCTGGCTGTTCGCGGCCGCGATGCTGGCGCCGTTCGCGTGGCGGCGTACGCGCGCCGCGTGGCCGCAGGTCCGCGCGCATTGGCGACTGCTCGCGTGCCTGGGCGTGCTCGCGTGCACGATCCAGAACGGGCTTGCCTACCTGGGGCTCAACTTCACGACCGCGACGAACGGCGTGATCCTCAACTCGTTCATCCCGGTGCTGATCGTCGTGTTCGGCTTCCTGTTCGCCGGCGACCGGCTCACGCGCGTGCAGGCGCTCGGCGTGCTCGTGTCGCTGGCCGGCGTGCTGACGATCCTTGCCGAAGGCGCGTGGTCGACGCTGGCGCGCTTCCGCTTCAACGTCGGCGACATCCTGATCGTCGTGTCGATGTCGACGTGGGCCATCTACACGCTGGCGTTGCGGCGGCGCCCCGCGGGTGTCGACGGCCTCGCGTTCCTGTTCGTGCTTGCCGTCGCCGGCGCGCTGGGCACGTTGCCGCTCTACATCGTCGAGACGCTTGCATGGCGGCCGCTCACGTGGAGCTTCGAACACGCGATCGTGCTCGTGTCCGTCGCGCTGTTCTCGTCGGTGCTCGCGTATTGGTTCTGGAACGAAGGCGTCGACCGGGTCGGTGCCAACGTTGCCGGCCTGTTCGTCCACCTGATGCCGGTGTTCGGCGTCATTCTCGCGTGGCTGTTCCTGGGCGAGCGGCTCGCCTGGTATCACTTCGCCGGCGCGGCGCTGATCGTCGGTGGCATCTGGCTCACGAGTCGGGGCGCGCCGGTCAGCGCATAGGTGCATTGGCAAGGATGGGCGCGGGAAGCAACGCCATGCCCGCCGAAGCGATGTTTACGGCGCGGATGGGGTGTCGTGAGGGGCGTCCAGCGGAGCGGGCTTGCCCGACGCAGCGCCTCAAAAGTCGAAGCGGAGTCGGGCAAGCCCGCTCCGCTGGACATCCAGCCTCGGGGCTACACCACTCGCCCGTAGACATCGTCGAACCGCACGATGTCGTCTTCCCCCACATACTCACCGCACTGCACCTCGATGATCGCCAGCGGTGCACTGCCCACGTTGGCGAGCCGATGCCGCATGCCCACCGGGATATAGGCCGACTCGTTCGGCGCCAGGTCGAACACGTCGTCGCCACGGGTAACGCGCGCGCTCCCGCTGACCACGACCCAGTGCTCCGAGCGCCGGTGATGCATCTGCAGCGACAGTGTCGCGCCGGACTTCACCTCGATCCGCTTGATCTTGTAGCCGGGCGCTTCCTGCAGCACCGTGTACGTGCCCCAGGGACGCGCGACGGTACGGTGCAGCTTGTAGGCGTCGTGGCCCCGCGCCTTAAGTTCGGCGACGACGTCCTTGACCCGTTGCAGGTGGTCGCGGTGCGCGACGAGCACCGCGTCGGGCGTGTCCACGATCACCAGGTTGTCGACGCCGACGGTTGCCACGACGCGTTCGTCCGCATGGACATACGTGCCCGACGTTGCGATCGACACGCGCTCGCCGCGGCCGCGATTGCCGGCGGCATCCGCCGGCGACAGCTCGGAGACCGCCTGCCACGATCCCACGTCGCTCCAGTCGAACTCGCCTTCGACGACGACCGCGTCGTCGACGCGCTCCATGACCGCGTAGTCGATCGAGATGTCCGGCATCAGCGCGAACAGCGCGGCGTCGTATTCGGACATCGGGCCGTCGGGACTCGTGCGCGCCGCGTGGACGCGACGCGCGGCGTCGAGCACGTCCGGCGCATGCCGCGCGAGCGCGGCGAGCAGCGCACGCGGCGTCAACGCGAACATGCCGGAGTTCCACAGGTGGCCGCCTTCCATCACGTAGCGGACCGCATCATCGCGCGGCGGCTTCTCGATGAAGCGCTGGACGCGGCGTGCCGGCGGGGCGGCGCCGTCGATCGCGTCGCCGCAGCGGATGTAGCCGAAGCCGGTGTCCGGATGGGTCGGGGCGATCCCGAACGTGACCAGGCGGCCGCTGCGCGCAACGTCCACCGCGCGCAGCGCGGCGCGCGCGAACGCTGCCTCGCGGCGGATCAGGTGGTCGGCGGGCAACACGAGCAGCGGCATGTCGTCGCCGCACCACTCCGCGACGGCCAGCGCACCGAGCGTCACCGCACCGGCCGTGTTGCGGCCGAACGGCTCGAGCAGGTAGCGGGCGTCCGGCGGGCTGCCGCCGTCGAGCGCCGTGTACACGTCCTTGGTCGCAAAGTAGTAATCGCGATTGGTGACGGTGATCAACGGCCCGGCGCCGTCGACGGCCAGCGCGCGCCGCGCAGTGCGGGCGAGCAGCGTCTCGCCGTCCGGCAGCGGGATGAAAGGCTTGGGCGTGGCTTCGCGCGACAGCGGCCACAGCCGCGTGCCGGCGCCGCCGGAGAGGATCAGGGGAACGAACGCGAACGAGGCCATGCGCAATCCGGGTCGCAATGCGCGGACTGTAGCATCGTCACGGGCGTGGCTTGCCGCGCGGTAGCTTGGCGAGGCGCGCGGCAGCGCGCGTCAGCACGTTCTGGTCCAGCGTGTTGAGCCGCGCGGCCAGCGTGTTGTGCCGCTGCACGAGCTCGCCGATGTACGCGTTGCGCTCGGCGAGCATCGCCTCGACGGCCGCGAGCTTCTCGGTGACCGTGCGCAGCGTCGCCTGCGCGCCGTCACGCTCGCGTACGAGCTGTGATTCCGCGGCCGCACGGCGCGGCAGCTCGTCGCGCAGCACCTGCAACGCGTCGCGCGACTGGCGGATGCCGTCCTCGGCCGCAGCGCGCTCGGCGGCGGCCACCTCGAGCGCATGGCGCGCCGAATCGCGTTCCGTCGTCGTCCGCGACAGCATCCGTTGCGCCATGTCGCGCGCGCGCAGCGCGGTTTCCGTTTCCGTCTGCAGGTCCGCCATCTGCACGCGCAGCGCGTCGATCTCGTCGGCGACCACGGCGTAATCGTGCTCGCGCGCCTGCAGGGCCTCGCGCGTCTGCGTCAGTTCCGACGCCAGCGCCTCCAGATGGTGGCGCGTCGATTCGCCCCGCTGCGCCATGCCTTCGGCGTCGCGGCGCGCGGCCTCGAGCGCGTCGGTGAGTCGCGTGATCGTGGCGCGTTCGTCGAACAGGTCGCGGTGCGCCTGCGCGAGCTCGTTGCGCAACGCCTCCGTGGCCCGCGGCGCTTCGGCGAGCGCGGTGGTCAGCTGGATCATCTCGCCGCGCGACTTGGTCAGCTCGTCCAGCAACGACGAGCGCTCGCGGATGCCTTGCTCGCGCAGCGCCAGCAGCTCGGCGCGCAGCACCGTGGCATCGGGACCTTGCTGCGAGCGTGCCGCCTCCAGCTCGGCCGTCAGGGCGGCGATGCGGTCGTCGCGCACTGCCACTTCGGCGGCAAGGCGCGCGATCGTTTCCCGGTCGTCGTGCAGCACGCGTTCGATCCACGGCGGGATGGCGGCATTGAGCGCTGGCTGCACGCGCGTGGCCAGTGCTTCGATGGCCGAGCGCGGGTCGTGCCACGCGGGCCGTGCGTTGAGCGCTGCGTACCCTTCGTCGATCGCGGTGTCGAGTCCGGACAGCAGCGATCCCGCTTGCGGCTGCAGCCGGATCTCGGGGCTCGGCGGCAGCGCGCGCGCGGCGGCCGCGGCGGCAGGCGACGCCGCCGGCGGGAACGCGAGGTCGGACGCGAGTCGCTCGAGCACGCCGGTGCGGTCCGCATGCCACGCGTCGCCGGTGACGAAGATGCGTGTCAGCCCGCGCGTCGTGCGCTCGGCCTCGACGAGCGAGTGCAGCCACAGCGCCAGCGATTTCTCGGGCGCCGCCTGCTGGTCGCGTGCCTGGGCGGCGACAAACGCGTGCGGCCGCATGGCGACGATCACCGCGTCGACCGTGTAGCCCGCGTGCTCGAACACCTGGCGCCAGAACGGAAAGCCCCGCGCAACGGCCATGTCGTCGACGATGACCGACTCGGCTTCGGCGAGGCACTCGCGAACCTTGGCCTGGGCGGCGGCGATCAGCGAGCCGACCTGCAGGTCGCGGACGCGCTCGGGCGCCGGCGACGGCGCGTCCCACGTGATGCCGGCGCGCGCGAGCACCGCGTCGGCGAGCGGGCGTAACGCGTTGGGCGCGGCCATCGCATCGGCGGCCCCGCCCGCGACGACGCAACGTCCAAGCGCGGTGGGGCTGTCCGCGCGCGGGCCGACGATGAACAGGGCTTGGCGGGGCATCGCCCCATTGATCGCAAGCATTGTGCCAATCGGGTGTGCGGGGCTTAAGGCGTTGATTGCGCTTGGATATTGGGCTGTGTGCCACACGCCGTTCACCGCGCCGCCCGCTCATCGCAAGCAAGCGCGGCGCGTCGTGCGTGCGCCGGGCAGGAGGCCATCCTAGCCGAAGCGCCGGGCGGATGGGCGGCGGCCCGCCGCGCGGCGGCGCCTGGGGCGCGTGCGATAATTGCCGCAGGGGGCCGTTAGCTCAGTTGGTCAGAGCAGAGGACTCGACGGAAAACTCCTCACCGCTCGCGACACGGGGCGCATGGAGCGATCCACGCGGGTTGCCCAAGGCAAGTTCACTCTGCCTTGACGGTAGAACTTCTCAAAGTCGGCGAACGCCCGAAGGTCCGCGAGGACCTTGCCAACGCCGAGCGAAGCTCCGCCCACGCGGAGAACGTGTAGAGACTCGACGGGAAGGCCGAAAGGCAAGACAGAGTCCAGACCACGAACCGGAAACGGGCGGCGGAAGCCGAAGTGGTACGCATAATCCTTTGGTCGCTGGTTCGAGCCCAGCACGGCCTACCCCGCCCGCTGCGCGATGATCGCCAGCGGGCGTCGCGCGAGCGGCGCTGAAAGGGGACATGGAACACGCACTCGCGCACCTGCTCGTGCCCCGGTCGATCGCGGTTGTTGGCGCGTCCGATCGCGCGTCCGCGCTGGGCGGCAAGGTCTACGCCAACGTCAAGGCGGGGGCGTACCGAGGTGCCTTGTACCCGGTCAACGTGCGGCGCGATCGCGTGCACGGCGATTCCGCGTGGCCAACGCTCACCGCCATCGGGCAGCCGGTGGATCTCGCAGTCGTCGCCGTCCCGTCGTCGGCAGCGCTGGGGGTCATCGCGGACGCCGGGCGTGCGCGCGTGCCGGCGATGCTGATGTTGACCGGCGCACCCGACGGCGACGAGGACGCGGCCGCGGCATGGACGCGCGACGTGGCGGCCGCGGCGCGCGCAGCCAACGTGCGACTGCTGGGCCCACGCGCGTACGGCATCGTGCGCACCGACATCGACCTCGCTGCCACGTTCTCCGGCGTGCACGCACTGCCGGGACGCCTGGCGGTCGTCTCGCAATCCGGCGCGATGTGCACTGCGCTGCTCGACTTCGCGACGCCGCTCGACATCGGCTTCTCCAGCGTCGTCGCCGTCGGCGAGGCGGTGGACGTCGACGTCGGCGAGATCCTCGACGCGCTGGCGCTCGACGCCGGCACCGACGCCATCCTGCTGTACGTCGAGGACGTGCGCGACGCACGCGTGTTCCTCTCCTCGCTGCGCGCGGCCGCGCGGATGAAGCCGGTCGTCGTGCTGCGGGCCGGGCGCTCGGAGGATCGGCGTCCGCTTCCGGCGGCCCCCGCGCACGATGCGGTCTTCGGGGCCGCGCTGCGTCGCGCGGGTGCCGTTCGCGTCGATACGTACACGCAACTGTTCGCCGCGGCACGCGCGCTGGCCAGCGGGCGCATTCCGCGTGGCGATCGCATCGCGTTCGTGGCCAACGGGCGCGGACCTGCGCTGCTGGCGGCCGATCGTGCGCTCGACATCGGGCTTGCGCTCGCGCGCTTCTCGCCGGCGACGGAAGCACGCCTGCGCCATGCATTGCCGCGCGCGGTCAAGCCGGCCAACCCGCTCGACGTGCTGGGCGATGGCTCGGCGCGCCATTACCGCGAAGCGGTACAGGCGGTCGTCGCCGACGAGGGCGTCGACGCGCTGATCGTGCTGCAGGTGCCGCGTCCCATCGACACACCTGCTGCGATGGCGCGTGCCGTCGCCGAGGCGGTGCGCGACGCGGGCAAGCCCGTGCTCGCCGCGTGGCTCGGCAGCGTGGACCGCGGCGCGATCAAGCACGAATTCGATGCGGCGCGCATCGCCAACTTCTACACGCCGGAAAACGCCGTCGAGGCGATCGGCTACCTTGCCGCGTACCGGCACAACCAGACGCAGCTGCTCGAAGTGCCGGGGTGGCAATCGGAGAGCGCGCCGCCGGACCTCGCGACCGCGGATGCGATCCGCGCGCGCTACGTGGGCCGTGGCGCTGTCCGCCTCGCGGACCCCGACGCCGACGCGCTGCTCGCCGCGTTCGGCCTCGTGCGCCGTGTGCCCCCGGCCGGCCCGGCGATCGAGCTCGCGCTCGGGGTCGACCGGGACCCCGTGTTCGGTCCGGCGATCACGCTGGCGGGCGGGCAGCGCTTTCCGTTTGCCCGCGCGGCCACCGCACTGCCGCCGTTGAACGCACGGCTTGCGCACGACCTGGTCGACGCCAGCGCGTTTGCCGCGGTGCCTGCCGCGGCGCGCGACGTCCTGGCCGGCGGCCTGTGCGCGCTGTCCACGCTCGTGGCCGCGCTGCCCTTCGTGCGCAACCTGCGCCTCGATCCTGTGTTCCTGGGACCGGACGGCATGGCCATCGCGGCGGCCGACATCGACGTGGACGCCGACACGGCGCCGGCCACGCCCGCGCCCGGTTATACGCACATGGCCATCCACCCATGGCCAGCCGAGCTCGTCGGCGAGCTTGTGCTGCGCGACGGCACGCGCCTGCCCGTGCGGCCCATTCGTCCAGAGGACGCGGAACCCGAGCGCGCGTTCGTCGCCGGCCTGTCGCCCGAGACGCGCTATTACCGCTTCTTCTATCGCTTCAACGCGCTGTCGCCGGCGATGGTCGCGCGGTTCACGCAGGTCGACTACGACCGTGAGCTCGCACTCGTCGCGCTTTCGCCTGCTGCCGGAGAAGCGCACGAGCCCGTGTTTGCCGGCGTCGCGCGCTACATACGCAATGCCGAGCGGCATGGCGCGGAATTCGCGGTGGTCGTCGGCGATGCCTGGCAGGGCCGGGGACTCGGCCGGGCGTTGATGATGCGACTGATCGACGCCGCGCGCGAGCGGGGCATCGAGCGTTTCGACGGCGCCGTGCTCCGCGAGAACGCGGGGATGCTGCGTTTTGTCGAGGCGCTCGGCTTCACGCTGCGCGACGACCCGGACGACCATGCGCACGTGCTGGCCAGCCTGCAGATCCGGCGGCGGGAATAAACACGGCACGCGCGCTGTTATCCCGCATGCCGCGGCGGTTCGATGCGGTGGCGGGATCTCGGGGCGCATCAGCGCGCCGCGGTACCCGCGTCCAATCACCAACCAGACGGGGGAGACGCATGCAGCGAACGATCAGGCAGTGGACGGTGGCAGGGCACGCGCCCGCAGCGCGGCGGGCGGCGCCGCACGTGGCGGCGATCGCGGTCGTGGTCCTGGGACTCGCCGGCTGTGCGGGCATGGGCATGGACAAGGGGCCATCCTTCTTCGTCACGAGCAGCAACCCGGGCAAGGGCGCGGACTTTGGCGGCCTTGCGGGTGCCGATGCCCATTGCCAGGCGTTGGCCACCGCCGCGGGCTATGGCGGCCGCACGTGGCATGCCTACCTCAGTACGCAGGCCACCGCGGGCGCAGCCGCCGTCAACGCGCGGGATCGCATCGGCACCGGCCCCTGGACCAACGTGAAGGGCGTCGTCATTGCGAACAGCGTGGCGGAGCTGCACGGCAACAACAACCTCAACAAGCAGACCGCACTGACTGAAAAGGGCGCGGTGTTGCCCGGTCGCGGCGATACGCCGAACCAGCACGATGTCCTGACCGGCACGCAGCCGGATGGCACCGCATTCCCGCCCGGCGAGGACAAGACCTGCCGCAACTGGACGAGCGGCAACGAGGGGTCCGCAATCGTCGGCCACCTCGATCGCACGGGGCTCGACACGTCACCGCCCGCGCTCTCGTGGAACTCGTCGCACGGCACGCGCGGATGCAGCATCCCGCAGCTCAATGCCACGGGCGGGCAGGGCTACCTGTACTGCTTCGCGGTCAAGTGACGGCGGTCGGCTGCAGGCGCAGCGTCATGAACACGCTGTTGGGGTCCTCGCGGTAGTCGGCAAACGGGCCGCAGGGTTCGAACCCGAAGCTGCGGTAGAGCGCCTGCGCGGGCTTGAACGCCTCCTGCGTGCCCGTTTCCAGCGACAGCCGCGCATAGCCGCGCTGGCGCGCGGTGTCCACGATGTGCGCCAGCAACGCGCGCCCGGCGCCGCGCCGGCGCGCGATCGCGGGCGTGCGCATCGACTTGATCTCGCCATGCGTGGGATCCAGCTCCTTGAGCGCGCCGCAGCCCATCAGGCTGTCGCCCTCCCACGCGGTCCAGAACGTGATCCCGGGCGCACGCAGGCGGTCGAGGTCCAGTGCGTGGACGCTCTCCGGCGGCGACCACTCGTACATGTTGCGCAGGTGTTCCTCGAGCAGCGCGTGGATCTGGGGGCGGGTGAGGTCGTCGACTTCAATGCGCATGGGACGCCCGGTGGGGTCGGTCGTGGATTCCCACTACGATAGCGCATGCCCGCGTCCCTCGTTTGCGCGGGTCGCGTCGGACGTGCCCGGCCACCGGCATACTCGCAAGCGCGGACCGTCGTCGCCGCGGCGGCGACGTCCTGATCAACCTTGGGGAGACTGGCGATGCGCATCCTTGTACCCACTGACGGCTCGCACGCGTCCGTGACTACGCTGAACGACCTGCTGGCGCACCTCGGGCTCTTCGCGCAGCCCGTCGAACTCGCGCTGATCAACGTGCACGAGAAAATCCCCTACGGCGCTGCATCGTCGTGGGTCGGCAAGGACGTCGTCGAGCGTTACTACGCCGAGGAGTCCGACAAGGCACTGGCGCCCGGCATGGCCGTGCTGCAGACCGCCGGGCTCGGATTCACGCCGGTGCGCAAGGTCGGCGATCCCGCGACGGAGATCGCGCGCTACGCGGACGAGTGGGACGCAGACGTCATTGCGATCGGCCGGCACGGCCACTCGGCGCTGCAGAAGCTGCTGATGGGGTCCGTCGCGCAGAAGGTGGTGGCCGTCGCGACGATCCCGGTCCTACTGCTCGGCTAGCGCACCCACCGCCTCGAGCGTCACCGGGACGCCCGCGCGGATCGTGTTGTGGATCTCGGCGACCGCGTCGGTCGCATTCAGCAGCTCGCGGACCAATTCCGTTGGCGCCGGCGAGCTGACGAACGCGTTGTAGCGGATGTTGGTGGCGGCAAGGCCGACGCCCGGAAAGTCCGCGCTCGCTTCGACCTCGACAGCGTCGACCACGATATTCATCCGTGCAGCCTCGCGATAGATGTCGTTGCAGTAGCACGTCGCCAGCGCGAGCATCAGGAATTCGCCGCCGTTCACACCGGACCCCTGTCCAGTGGCGCGGGCGGGCACGTCGAGCGTGCGTGTCGCCGCGTCGGTGCGGACCGTGGCTTCGTGGCGTCGTGCGTCGTTGCGTACCTTGGCGGAGATTTTCATCGTCGTGCACGAATCGATGCGTGGGGCTGTCGATTGTAGCAATGGGCCAGTGGCGGCGCCCCCCCGGCGCTGGCGTCAGCGGATGTCGGCTCCCGCATCGCGCAGCAGCTGACGCAGGATCGACCGGTGGCAGCGGGTCTCGTCCTCGCAATAGCAACCCACGGAGAAGTCCGCGTGCCTCGACAGTGCGGCAAGCAGCTGGATCGTGCGCGTATTGTCCGGCGTGCTCATCTCGGCCCGGTACTTACGCTCGAAGGCCTGCCAATGGGCATCGGTGTTGGCCGCATGGGCCAGCGCGACCGTCTCCGCGCTCGGCGCGAGATTGGGATACCAGACGTCGTACCAGTCGCGCGTCGCGAACTGGGACTTGGGAACGCCGCGCGGCGGACGCCGCACGGTTCCGATACGCAGTCCCTCGCCTTTTCCGCGCGGGCTGCCCAGGCGTACGATGCGGACGCTCACGAATCACCCATCGCGCGATCCCGCCGACGCGCGCCGCGCGAGGATCCACGCGGCAAGCCCCCAGATCACGAGGCCGCCTACGAACACGTAGACCGGCACGACGACGAACACGAGCGCGGACGTCGACGACGACGAAAACCACATGGCCCCGATGTATGCGTAGGCGGTGAAGGCGAGCACGGCGAGCGATGCCACGCACGCAGCGACATCGCGCGGGCCCGGCGGGCGGGACGGGCGCACGAACACCATGGCGAGCGCGACGTAGGGCGCGAGCACCCACACGTAGAACAGGTTCCATTCGAACTTGCCGGCACCGTGGAGCATGGCGGCGACGGCGATGACGACGGCGGCGGCCAGCATCAGCGCCGCCGCGATGGCGAAGCGATTCATTGCATCAATCCTTACGTGCGAGCGGCCAGTCACGCGGCGCGCCGTCATCACACTTCCGGCAGGCGAGCGTAGCGCCGAGGAAGCCGGCGCGACCTTCCGGCGTGGTCGTCCACGGCCGGTTCATCCACGGCGGGTCGTGGCGCACGTGCTGATTGTGCCCGCAGTCGAGCTCGGCCACCCAATGACGCTCGTCATCCTGATGAAAGCCGACAATATGCCGATCCGCCACGATCGTTCAAGCCAGGACGACGCGTGCGCTGTACGATGGCCGCATGGGTCGGGCGTCACGCTCGCCCGCAACGAGGACGCGCACCATGCCCCGATACCTGATCTCGTTCGACGACGGCTCGATGGACCACATTCCCGACGACGATTGGCAGACCGTCAGCGACGAGGCCCACGCCGTGGTGCGCGAGGCCAAGGCGGCAGGCATCTGGATCTTCGGCTGCGGCATCCAGCGCCAGCGCGCAAGCATCGTCGGCACGGACGGTATCGTCTCCGACGGCCCGATGCCCGAAACCAAGGCGGTCGTCGGGGGATTCTCGCTGATCGAGGTCGCCTCGCGCGACGAGGCGCTCGCATGGGCCGCCCGCATTGCGAAGGCCTGTCGATGTGCACAGGAAGTGCGCGAGATCATGTACGACCCGGAGTCTTGATCGCGCCCGACTCCGCCGCCGTCAGAAGCGCGAGTTGGGATTGCGCGGATCCTTCGCGGATGACCCGATGATGTCCCAGTGCTCGACGATCTTGCATTGTTCGAGCCGGAAGATGTCGCCCACCGCGACGGAGGCAACGAGCGGCGTCCGAGCAAGCATTGCGTTCACGGGTAGCTCAGGCGGGGACGCGAGTGAAGAATTCGACGTTGAAGTTGCCTGTCGGGGCATACATCGCATCTCCCTCGAAGCGCATGTACATGAACTCTTCTGCCGGGGTGGTGGCTGGCCCCAATGCAACGACGGTCGCCAGCGCGTCCTTGGCGATGACCCGATACTTCTTGGAAAAGCGGACGTCGCCGAACTCGTAGTAGAACATGTCTTTGGTGAATTTCCACTTCAGTTGGCCGAACGCCTCCGCAATCGTGGCTTTCGCTTCTGGCGTGGAGTCAGGCGGGAAGCGCCAGAAGCGCGCCGTGAGCTCGCGATTGGAGCGCCATGTACCCAGCAGCCGTTCATCACCGGCCTTCGCTGCAACCGCTGGCCGAGGTGACATCGCAGCAGCAATGGCGATCAGCGATGCGGACTTGAGGACGGTTCGGCGCGACATGGGCGGGCTCCCGGGCTTTCGCTCAGTTTGCTTCAGTTTCGCCTGAAGACCAAGCTGAAGTTGTTCGCAGGCATCGCGATGGTCTCCGCCAGCGTCAAGCCGTGGCCGGCGGCAATGTCCGTCACGGCTTCGAGGTCGCGTAGCCCCCACGCGGGATCCTGCCGTCGTAGATCGGCGTCGAACTGCGCGTTGCTCGGCGACGTATGGCCGCCCAAGCGACGATACGGTCCGTACAGGAACAGCGTGCCATCCGTGGGGAGCAACGCTCTCGCGCCGTCGAACAATGCTGCCGTCGCGGGCCATGGCGCCACATGGATCATGTTGATCGCAAGAATCGCATCTGCCGCCGGCACAGGCCAAGGACGCCGAGCCACGTCGAGGTCGACCGGCTCATTCACATTGGCCGGGCGCTCTTCGCGGATGCGCTGGGCAATGGACGCGCGGAGTTCCGCGTCCGGATCGGACGGCTGCCACGTGAGGGCAGGGAGCGCCTTGGCGAAATGCAGCACATGCTGCCCGGTGCCACTCGCGACTTCCAACACCAGGCCGCGCGCAGGCAACACGCGCGTCAGCATGGCGAGGATCGGATCTTTGTTGCGTTCTGCCGACGGACTGGACCATTTCCCGTCGGCGGTTCTTGCCCCCGTTTGCTTGAGCATCGTGATGGACTGCGCCGGAAAGCGGTTTGGTGCGCGTTCGCTTCGGATATGCGGCTGGCGATGCTATGGACGCGTCGCCGTCCCGAGGACGGGCCAAAGGACTGTCAAAGATCGTTGCCGGAGCGTTGCGACGGTGGGACGTCGAGCTGTTCCTCGACCCGTCGCTCACCTATTCAT
>JAFEDG010000022.1 GCA_018241745.1 Pseudomonadota bacterium | reverse complement strand
TGCGGGGTCTCGAGCAGGCGCGCATCTTCGGCGCCTTCTTCCCGTCCATCCTGCTGCTGCGCGCCACTGCCGAGTCCAGCGCCCGCGTCGCGCGCCTGCGCCGCGAGATGGCGGCCCTCACGCCGGCGCAAACCCGGTTGTGGACGCTGCTGGGCTCGCACGCGCTCGGCGCGATCCTGAGCGTCGGCGCGATGGCGATCATCGCGCCCGTCGTCACCCACGACGCGGACGAGCCCCGGCGCGCCGTGCTCGCCACCGCGGCCGCGCAGGGCGTCGGGACGGCGATCATGTGGTCGCCGTTCTTCATCGCGATGGCGTTCGTGAGCCAGCTCGCCCCCACGGTGCCGCTGTGGCAATCGATCCTCGTGGGCCTCGGTCCGGCGGTGATCGGCGTGCTCGTGTCGCATTGGCTTTATGCGCGCGCGGTTGCCGACGGTGCCGGCGAGCGCCGTGCGCGCCCTCCCACCGAAGTGGCGTGGCCGACGCTCTTCATGGTCGTTGCGGTCGTCGGTGCGACGATGGCGTTCCATCTGTCAGGCCTGGAAGCCGTGTCGCTGGTGCTGCCCGTGGTCTGCGCGGCGTACCTGCTGCTGGCCAGCGACGCCAGCGCGACGGAGGTGAGTCGCCGCACGTTCGCCAATTTCTGCGGCTTGAGCGACGAGCCGCTGATCGTGGCCGGATCCACGCTGCTCGGCGTCGCGGTGTCATCGCTGCCCGCGTTGGCGCACCTCGCGTCCGGCATCACGGCCGGCCACACGGGAGGCGCGCTGCTGATCGCGATCATGGTGCCGGCGCTCGTGATGCTGGGACAGGTCGGGCTCCACCCGATGGTCGGGGCGAGCGTGCTGGTGCCGCTGCTGGCGGCCCATCCGTCCGGCATCAGTCCGCCGGTGCTCGTTGCCGGCGCCGTCTTTGCGTGGGGCCTGAGCGCCGCGATCTCGATCTGGACGCTGCCCGTTGCCTCGGCCGCGACGAGCTTCGGCGTACCCGTCACCCGCCTGTGGACGCGGCAGAGCGTCGTCTATGCGGCGACGGTGGGCGCCGGCGGCGTCGTCTACCTGTGCCTGCTGAATGCGTGGCTGATGCACGGCGTGGCCCGCGCCGGGTGACGTCCGGCCGGTGGGCATTTGACGTCCCGCGGACCGGCGCGTAGCCTGCAACAACGCGCGGCGGAGTGGGTCGCCCGCATCGCACTCCCCGGTCCAACCCGTGACGGCGTTCCTGGTGCTCGTGGCGTTGCCTGCATTGGTCGGCTTTGCCGCCGAGGCGACGTTTCGCGACACGCGCAGGGCCTCGCTGGCTGCGGTGCTCGGCGCGGCCGTGGTGACGTGCGGCGCCGTGCAGATTCTCGAACCGGCCGCGGCATGGAACTGGCTGGCGGCGCTGATGGTGTCGCCGTTGCCGATCGCGATCTCGATCGCCGTGGCCATGTTCTGGTATGACCGGTTTGGCAAGCCGCGCCGGCGTTCGCGCGACGCGTAGCGGCGGATGGCCGCACGTGGATCCGCGGGCTATTCGGGCACGCCGCTGCCGACGAAACTCGGCATCAAGCCGGGGCATCGCATGCTGCTGCTCGATGCGCCCAACGACTACAAGGCGCACGTGGCGCCCATGCCGGCAGGTGTCCGGTTCATGGACCGCGCCGATGCGACGATCGACATCGTCCATGCCTTCGTCACCGACCGCACGGCGCTGGGCAAGCTGCTCCCCAACCTGCTCAAGCAGCTCAAGCCCGATGCGATGATCTGGATCTCGTGGCCGAAAAAATCGTCCGGCGTCGCGACGACAATCACCGAGGACGTCATCCGCGACGTGGCGCTTCCGCTCGGGCTGGTCGACGTGAAGGTATGCGCGGTCACGGACGTCTGGTCCGGGCTGAAACTCGTCGTGCGCAAGGAGCTCCGCTGAGGGCCATGGAGGTTGGCGTATCGTGGCACGCCGTGCGAGCCCGCGAATGAACATCGAAATCCGTGCAATCCAGCCGTTGGAAATCGAGCCGGCGCGCCTGCTGCTGATGGCCAACGGCTGGGAGCATCGCGTTGCGGACGCGGCGCAGTTCCGCGCACTGCTCGCACGCTCGCAGGTGGCGCTCGTGGCGGTCGACCACGGAACGGTCATCGGCTTCCTGCGAGCGCTCAGCGACGGCGTCACGAACGGCTATATCTCGATGGTCGTCGTCGCGGACGCGTATCGGCGCCAAGGGGTCGGCCGCGCGCTCGTACTCTCGGCAATGGGCGACGAACCGAACATGACCTGGGTGCTGCGCGCCGCGCGGGGCGACGTCGGCGGTTTCTACGAGAAGCTGGGCTTCGTGAAGTCGCAGGTGGCGATGGAGCGGCCGCGTGCGCAAACGCCGCGCGCCGCTCAGCTCGCGCCCGACGAGACGCAGGGAAGATGACACCGCTGTTCAGGAAGCTCAACCTCGGCACGCACACTGCGATCGTCGTGCTGAACGCCCCTGCATCGTTCGCGCCGGAACTGGCGGCGCTGGAAGGCGTGACGATCAAGCGGGTGGCGAGCACGCCGTGCGACTTCGCGCTGGGGTTTGCGGTCACGCAGAAGGAGCTGGATACCGCGTGCGAAAAACTCGCCGCGGCGTGTCGCGGCGACGACGTCCTGTGGATCGCGTATCCCAAGGGAACGTCGAAGCGCTACCGCTGCGAATTCAACCGGGACTCGGGGTGGCCCGTGCTTGCGGCCGCAGGTTACGAGCCGGTGCGGATGGTGGCGATCGACGACGACTGGTCGGCGCTGCGCTTCCGCAAGGTCGAGTACGTGAAGTCGATGACGCGCGCGCCCGGCAACGCGATCTCCGCCGCCGGCAAGCGCAAGGCGTCCCGCAGCTGACCAGGCACGCGCACGGCGACGCTATGATGTCGATGCGCAACCGGGGCGCGCGCCCCGCAACCCCGTCGTCGCGCGGAGATTCGATGTCCACACGCCTCATGCGTCTGCTCGCGTTGTGCCTGGTGCTGGCCGCCGGTGGCGTGCACGCGCAGGCCGCCTACGATGCGGCCTTCATCAGCCAGACGGTGCCGTCCGTGATTCCCACGGGGTCCAACACCGCAATCTCGATCACGATGCAGAACACGGGGACCGCCACGTGGGTGCAGCGCGAGGGGGACGTGTTCCTGGCGACGCAGCTGCCGCAGGACAACTTCTACTGGTGCATCCAGGGCAACCGTTATGGCAGCCAGTCGGGCAATCGCGTGTTGCTGCCGCACGACGTCGCCCCCGGCGCGGAGGTGACGTTCGATTTCGAGGTGAGCCCGCTGGCCTGCCGCTTCGCGGCGCCGGCACCGTTGCGCTTCCGGATGCTGTCGCAGAGATTCGGCACGTTCGGCGCGTTGACGCCGGACCCGGGCACGATCGTCAACGGGACCAGCGAGTACGTATCGCAGCAGGTGCCGGCGATCGTCCCGGCAGGTTCGCCGGTCTTCGTGTCCGTCACGTTCAAGAACTCGAGCACCGCAGCGTGGACGACGGACCTGGGCTACGCGCTGTCGAGTGTCGATGCCACGGGCAACACGACGTGGGGCGTCAACCCCATCCCGCTACCGGCGGCAGTGGCGGCCGGTGACGACGTCACGTTCTCGTTCCACGTGCTCACGCCGGGGACGACCGGCACGTACAACTTCCAGTGGCAGCTCGTCAACGCCAATGGCCACGGGTTCGGCGCGACGTCGCCCGCGACCGCGGTACAGGTCGTCGCTGCGGGTCCGGCCAATTACGGGGGGCTGTGGTGGGCGAGCCCTGCAGGCTCCGAATCCGGCTGGGGCATCAACCTCGCGCACCAGGCCGACACGATCTACGCGACGTGGTTCACGTACGACAGCACTGGCAAGGGCGTCTGGATGTCGATGGCCACGACGCGCGTGACCAGCGGCACGGACGCGGGTAGCTACACCGGGCAGATCTACCAGTCGACGGGACCCGCGTTCAGCGCCGTGCCGTTCCCGCCGGCCGGCGTGCGGACGACGCAGGTGGGCACCGGCAAGTTGACGTTCACCGACGCGACGCACGGCTCGTTCGCATACACGGTCAACGGTATCGCGCAGGTCAAGGCGATTACGCTGCAGGTGTTCGGGACCCAGGCGCCGACGTGCACGTACAACCTGTACACGGATCTCACCAAGGCCTACAACTACCAGGACCTGTGGTGGGTGCCCCAAGGCGCGGAAGCCGGGTGGGGCGTGATGCTCGCGCACCAGGGCGATACGATCTTCGCCACGTGGTACACGTACGATACCGACGGTACGCCGCTGTGGCTCGTCGTCGGCGCGCCGAAGGTGGAACTCGGCGTGTACTCCGGGACGCTCTACCGGACGACGGGGCCGCCGTTCAACTCCGTGCCGTTCAACCCGGCGCTGGTCGCCGGCACGCCGGTGGGCACCGCGACATTCACGTTCACCGACGGCAACACCGGGTCGTTCGACTACACCGTCGGTGACGTGGCGCAGACCAAGGCGATCACGCGCGAGGTCCTCGTCCCGCCGGGGACCGTGTGCCAGTGACGCCTCAGGTGGCGGCCCGGTGCAGGCGGAACAGGCGCGCCTCGGAAAAGCGTCGGGCGAGCGACATCGCGCCGACGTAATCGCACCGGAAGCGCGCGTCGCCTTCCGAGGTCAGCGACGCGGCGAACGCCTCGGTGCCCAGGATCTGGCCGGGCTGCACGATCGGTTCGAGGCGTGCCGTCAGGTTGACGTGCGTGCCGTAGTACGTGGTCTCGTCCATGATCGGGTCGAATGTCGCGAACACGGGGCCCGTGTGCAGCCCGATGCGCACGCTGGTCTCCTGCGCGAGGCCCAGCGCGGGCCAGTTCACGCGGCGCAGGTCCTCCTGCAGCGCCAGCGCGAACTCCGCCGCATGGCTCGGCTTCGCGAACACCATGAACAGGCCGTCGCCCCGCGTCGAGACGTACAGCGGCGGGTGCGCCAGGCGATCGATGATCGCCTTGCCGATGCCGAGGTAGACCTGGACGAAATCCGGCGTGTACTGCTCGGGCATCGACGTGAAGCCGGACAGGTCCGCGAACATCAACGTACGCAGCTCACGCGGTGTGTTCGTCCGCGCCTGCGGTCTTGGCGGCGGCGCATCGGCCGGCGTGGCAGTGGCGGCCGGCGGCTCCAGGCTGCGCAACGCGGCGATGTCGATGTTCTCGACGCGCGAGCTGCGCGCAGACCACAGCCGTGCCACGGCTTCGGCCCCGCCCACGAGCTCGGCGCCACCCGGCTCGCGTACCGTCAGCTGCATGGGTTCCGTGACGAGCTCGTCCGCGCGCAGCAGTGCCATGCCGTGGATCAGGTTGGCGGCGTGCTCGAACAGCACGTCGTCGCCAAGATAAGGCTCCTCCGTGGCCAGCACGACGGACGTGGCGCGCTCGAGTACCGTGTCGAAGCGACGCTCCCAGTCACCCCCGGCGAACGTGACGCTGGTCGCGACGAAGTCGCTGCGCGCGAACGGCAGCACGACGTGGGTCTGCATGCGCATCGCCTGCAACGCCTCGAGGAACAGGATATCGGCCCCGCACGCAGCCTGTGCGTAGCCGATGACCGGGCCCATCCGCTCGAGGCGCTCGCGTAGCGCCTGCGCGACGCGGTCCTCGAGCGCCGCAGGGAACCGCGGGCGCGCGCGTTGCGGGTGATCGATCATGTGGCCGGTGAACGCGATCACCGTGGGTGCCACGACGATGTCCAGCATCGCCTGCGCGGCAGGCGTCCCGATCAGCACCAGCTGCCGGCGAATCGACGCGATGTCGCCGAAGCGGCCGCCGGCCAGGCGATGTGCTTCCGCATACGCACGCGCCGCGTCCTTCTGGCGGCCGAGGTGCAGGCAGGCTTCCCCGGCGGTGGCATGGGCCCAGTGCGTCGTGCGGTCCGGCAATGCGGCGAGCGCGCGATTGGCCAACGTCCGGCACAGGCCCTGGTCGCCGCAGAGAAACGCCATCGTCGCCGCGTTGATCGCGGGATACGGGTCTTCCGCGGCCGCGAGCGCACGGCGGTAGTGGTCGAGCGCCTCCAGCGCGTCGCCGCTGGCAGCCTCGGCATCGGCCACGCGCGTGGCGGCGAAGCGCTCCTTGGCGATGCGGCCCGCAAGGCATTGGATGTCGCATGCCAGCCGGGCGTCGTCGACCTCCACCGGCTGCAACTTGCGCAGCAGCGCCTTGGCTTCGCGCAGCGCACCGAGTCGCACGCAGGCGAGCGCCGCCAGGTACAGCAGCTGGGGCTCCTGCCCGTTCCTGCCGGCAGCCTTGCGCGCGAGATCCAGGGCCTCGACGGTGAGGCCGGCGTCGAGGAGGCCGCGTATACGCTCCGCCTCCGTCGTGCCGGCAATGGTGGCCATGCATCCTCTCGCCGAGTGCCGGTGGCACGCCGCGCGCAAGCACACGCGGCGTGCCCGTGGGCATGCTCAATAGTTGCGGTTCGTGATCCCGGGGTCCGGGGTCTCGAGGGCCTTGCCCTGCCGGTCGTAGACATAGAGCTTGAACCAGTAGGTCTCGCCCTCGTTGCACTTGCTGCCGCAGGTGTTGGGCACCGAAATCGCGCTGGCGCCACCAAGGCGTTCGCGGAAATCGCCCAGCGGCGTGCCGAATGGGCCGATCGGGTCCAGGTTCTTGAACGCGACGCTCGTCGGGGGACGGAATTCGATCTCACCGATCGAGCTGCGGTCGATCGTCCAATGGATCGGCACTGTCGTTCCGGGGTGGCCCTGGAAATGGACGACCAGCACGTCGGGCGTCACGGAGACCGTGCGGGTCGCCTTGTCGTAGTGGACCGTGAAGGTGCAGGTGCTCCCACCCTTGTGATTGCAGTCTTCGGGCGGCGCCGACTTGGAGCGGGCCATGTCGACGGTGTTGCATGCCGACAGCGCGAGCGGCAGCACGAGCATGACGAGCGTTCTGCGTGCAAGGACATTCATGGTTCGGACCCCTCGTTGTAGGTGGACTTGCGGGCAGTGGCGGCGGTGCTTCGCCGATTGGGACTGGATCGAAGGTGACCGTTGGCCGCGTTGCGCGGGTCAGGGACCGGCGCACGCAGCGCCGCGCGGTCCGGCGATACGAATTCGGAGCGCGAGAGCTGGTCCGCGGCCGCGTTCCCGCGCGCGTCGTCGCCGATCGCGCGCGCCGCCGTGGCAAGCAACAGCAGCGCCGGCGGGTTGCCCGCGCGGGCCAGCGGCGCTACGAGCCCGATGGCATCACGCCAGGCAGTCGCCGCCGCCGGTCCGCGTGCCGTCGTCGCATACCGTTCCGCAAGCAGCGATTCGACGGACGCGAGGGCGATCGTCTGCTCCGGGGAAGGCCGCCTGCCGGATGCGCCGAATTTCTGCGCAGCGGCGACCAGTTCGCTGAAGCGCGACTCGGGAGGTGCCGAGACCTTCGCTTCCAGCATCAGCAGCAGCGCAGGGAGCAGCACCGACGCGGTCGGGTCGTCGGGGCTCGCGGCGCGCAGGCGATTCACGACGGGATCGAGGTCGCGCAGTGCCTGCCGCGCGTAGGCGTCATTGCCCGCCGCAAGGCGGACCTGCGCGAGGTAGATCTCTGCCGACACGAGGTCCGTCCACCACAGCTGGTTCTCGGGGTCCGCCTTGGTCATCGTGCGCGCTTGCTCGACGGCGGCGGCCAGTGCGCGCTCGGCGGCAGCGAGGTTGCCGCGATCGAACTCGCAGCGCCCGATCACGAGATTCGCGTTGGACACCTGGCGTTCCATCTGCATGTCGCTGCTCTGGCTCGGCGACGCGCGCAGCAGCGCCAGCCGGCTGGCTTCGGCGTCGATCGCCTTGCCATAGTGACCCGCCAATCGCAGCGTGTCGCCGGACCAGCCTTGGACTTCCGCCAGCTGGCCTACGACTTCGGGGTGCTGGGCAACCAGCGCCTCCAGGACTTGCGCGGCGGTGGCGAAAGCGGCGAGCGCCTCCGGGAAGCGCATCTGGCTCTGCAGGAAGACGCCCATGTTCTGCGCCGCGTACGCTGTCTCGCGGCGCCACTTCGCGTTGCCCGGCTCGAGCTCGACCATGCGCGCCGCGAGCGTGCCGTACTCGGAGAACATCGTCTCCGCCGTCTGCGCGTCGCCTCGTCGCCATGCAATGAGCCCGAGGTAGAAGATGCTCTGTGCGTGCTCGAACACGCGCTGCGCGTTGTCCGGGTCCTTCGCGATGAGCGTCGCGGTCGCGACGCGCGCATCCTGGAAGACCCGCAGCGCGTCGTCCAGCTGCCCGCGCTGCTCGCGCAGCGCGCCGATCAGCTGGAGCGCCCGCGCGCGTTGTCCCAGCGCATTCGCGTCGAGCTCCTGCAGATCCTGGTGCGCGTAGTAGTCCAGCGCGCGCGTGCCGACGCCGTCGAGGATGTCCAACCTGCCCACCTGGTCGAGCTTGTCCCGCAGGTCGGTGAGCATGAACTCGACCAGCGATTCGGCTTGCGCCCGCTCGCGCTGGGCCTCGTTGCGCGCTTGCAGCGCGACGAACGCGAGCGCAGACATCACGACGACGCCGGCGAGCGACGCGATCGCAAGGCGCGCCATCCGCCGGTTGCGCCGCTGGGCGTCGCGCCGCGCGAGCGAGTCGACGCCCACGCCGAGCATGCCCGCGACGAGCTTCAGCGTGGCGAGCCGCTCGCCGTCGCCGTGCGGGCGCAGGTCGGCCGCGATCGGCTCGGCGGCGCGCGTGCGCACCGGCGGGCCGGCGCCACGATCGCCCTGCCGCCGTCCGGCGCCCGCATCGTCGAAGCGCAGCGCCTCCGGAAAGCATTCGTCGGCGGGATGCTCGGCCCGCTCCGACGCGAACGGCTCGCCGTCGGCGATCAGCGCGAGGATCCGCTGGTCGCCGTGCACCCGCTTGAACTCCCGGATCTCGTCGTTGACCCACGCGGACTGCGCGGCCGCCGGCGAGCAGACGACGATCAGGTAACGGCTGTGGGCCAGCGCTGCGTCGACACGCGCCTTGAGGTCCGGACTCGCCTGCAGGTCGTCGCGGTCCCGGAACACCGGCTTGAAGTAGCGAGGCGCGGGGACGCCTGCGGGCGTCGGCCGCCCGTCGAGGCTGCGCGGGATCCGATACGTCTCCAGCGCGCGCTGCAGGCGCGCGGCGATCGCGGCATCACGATGGCTGTAGCTGATGAACGCCCAGTACTCGGGCGTCAGCGTACCGGACGGGCTCGGACCTGGCTCCGCAGCGGGCGATCGGGACGGCACGTGGACGCTCCGACGTACGTTGACCCGAGCACGGGGCTCCGCGACGGGCGGAACGAGGCGAAGCCGCGGCGTGGATGGGGTGGCCACGCGGCAATGTAGGCATGCAACTCGTGCGCTACAACCCGATTATTCACTGTAGCGCGCGTGCCCCGCGCTCGGCAACCCCGCGGCGATGAAACCCCGGCGAGGCCGCGTGAAACCTACGTCGGCGAGCACCAGACCGCGCCATTGGGCGTCGGCGCATCGGGTACCCACGCGCGGTTGATCATCGCGCGCCGCTCGGACAGGTCCACCGTATGGCGCTGGTTGGCGTCGTTGCGGTTGTTGAAGAACCGGTACACGGGGACGCTCGTGCCGGTGCACGCGCCCGTCGCGTCGGCGAGCTGGATCCAGAACGCGGCGGACGTCTGCAGGAACCACGCCGAGTTGGCCGCGAGCGCCTCGCACTCGCCGGGGTAGGCCGAGAAATAGTTCGAATTGATGAGGCCACCCGCTGCGTAACGGCAGACCGGCAGCGCACCCGGCGGCGCGACCGCGGCGTTCGGGTACGCGTAGAACAGGCCGCCCGTGCGGACATACACGCCGGCAAGCACCGTGTCGTAGTACTGGATCTCCGACGGGTCGGCCGTGATGAAGTAGTGGTCGAGGTCGCTGCGGTAGTACTCGACGACGGCGACGGCGTTGGCGGGCGGCGTCGCGCCAGCCGGGACGGTCCCTGCGAGCGCCATGCCGGCGTCGAGCATTCCCGCGCCGCACAGCGACTGGATCGAGCAGAACGAGCCGGCCGCGAACGCGCGGCTGGTCCCCTGCAGGATCGATTGCACGCGCCCCGCGGTGAGGTTGGCGTTGCGCGCGATCATCAGCGAGACCGTGCCGGCCACCAGTGGTGACGCGGCGCTCGTGCCCGCGGCGATGCCATAGGCGGGATTGCCCGGCACCGTGGCGCCGTCATTCGACAACGACAGGATCAGCCCCGCGTCGCCGTCGTTGAAATCGCCGCCCGGCGCCATCAGCGCGACGGCCTGGCCGTAGTTCGAATAGCTCGCCAGCGCGCCGGTATTGCTGCCGGCGGCGACGGCGATGACGCCGCTGCAGCCCGCGGGGTTGTAGCTCTGCGCGTAGTCGGCCTCGTTGCCGGCAGCCACGACGACGACCGCGCCCTGCGCGAGCGCGGTGTCGACCGCTTCCTGCAACGCGCCGTCGCAGCTGCCATAGCCGCCCAGGCTCATGTTGATGACGCGCGCGGGGTAAGGATTGGGCGGCACGCCGTCGATCGGCACGCCGGCGGCCCACATCATTCCCGCGAACACGTCCTCGGTCGTGCCGCCACACTTGCCGAGCACGCGCACCGGCAGGATCCGCGCATTCCAGTCGACCCCGGCGATGCCGACGCCGTTGTTCGCATTGGCGCCGATCAGGCCCGCGACGAACGTGCCATGCCACGAGCTCGGTTCCGGCCGCGCGCCGCCGCAATCGCCACTGCCCGTCCAGTCGCCCTGGTCGAGCGGGTTGGGATCGCGGCCGTCGCCGTCGCGCGCTTCGCCCGGGTCGGAGATGAAGTCATAGCCGGGCAGCACACGCCCGTCGAGTTCGGGGTGCGGCGTGATGCCGGTGTCGACGACGGCCACGGTCACGGCCGCCGAACCGGTGGAGAAGCCCCACGCGACCTCGGCACCGATGCCGGAGGCGCCGGTGAGCGCCCATTGCTGCGGAAACAGCGGGTCGTCGGGCGTCAGCATCGCGTGCACGCGGCGCACGGGCTCTGCATACTGCGTGACCGCGAGTCGCTGCAGCGACGACGCCACCGCGTCGAGTGTCGCCGCCGGTTGCGTCGCGAGTGTCTGCAGCACCCATACGTCGCCGATCTGGCGCACCGGCGTGATCGGCATGCCGGCCGCCGCGCTCAACTCGGGCCCGAGCGTCGACCAGTCGGCGGCGACGCCCGGTGCCAGGCGCAGCATCAGCCGGTTGCCGGGGGCTTCCACCGGCGCCGACGAGCGCGCGCGCGACGTGGGTGCGGACTGCAGCGACGCGCCCGCCGCCTGCGCTTGCGCCCACAGCACGTCGCGGTCGTTGCGCAGACGGTTGAGGATGGCCTGGGTGGACGCCGTGTCGAGCGCGATCGGCAGCGACAGGTTCACGGCGCCGTTGCGCGTGAACCCGGTCGGCGTGACCTCGGTGCCGATCAGCGCCGTCAGCCGCGCGAGGGCCGGCGCGGGCAGCGTGCCGGCGGCCGCGAGGTAGGGGTGCAGCATGACGCGCAGCGTCGTCGTTTGCGCATGCGCGGTCGCGGCGCAGCAGAGGACGAGCAGGGCCGCGGCACGCGCCGCGAGGGTGGCAAGGCGGGTCATCGACGATCTCCGTGGCATGGGGCACGTGCGCGACACCGGGTGCTGCAAATCCGGTGCCATCGGCGCCGCTGCCGGCCTGGCGTGCCGGCCGGCTATCGTAACGAACGGCGGCGGCGTGCGCTACCGCGCAGCCGGTGCGGCGCCGGCGGCGGCCTGCCCGGCCACCAGGCTGGGCCGGTAGGGCGCGAGCAGGTTCACCATCTGCGCGAACGCGCGCGGGTTGGCCGCGATGACCTGGCCGCCATAGAGGTAGTCGCCTTCGCCGGTCAGGTCGCCGATCAGGCCGCCGGCCTCCAGCACCAGCAGGCTGCCCGCGGCGACGTCCCACGGATTGAGACCCACCTCGAAGAAGCCGTCGTAGTAGCCGGCGGCGACGTAGGCGAGGTCCAGCGCAGCGGCGCCCGGGCGGCGCAACCCGGCCGTGGCCTCGATCATCACGCGCATCATGTCCAGGTACTCGCCGAGGAAGCTGCCGTCGCGGAACGGGAAGCCGGTGCCGACGAGGCAGTCGCGCAGGTGCTGGCGCTTGGACACGCGGATGCGCCGGTCGTTGAGGAACGCGCCCCGCCCGCGGCTCGCGGTGAAGAGGTCGTTGCGCACCGGGTCGAGGATCACGGCCTGCTGCACGACGCCCTTGTGCGCCAGCGCGATCGACGTGCAGTACTGCGGCATGCCGTGCAGGAAATTGGTCGTGCCGTCGAGTGGGTCGATGATCCACAGGTACTCGGCATCCGCGTTGGCGTCGCGCGCGGTGCCTTCTTCGGCGAGGATGGCGTGGTCCGGGTAGGCCTGGTGCAGCGTGTCGACGATCGCGGCTTCCGCGGCGCGATCGATCTCGCTGACGAAGTCCTTGGGACCCTTGACGCTGACGGTGAGGAGGTCGAGATCGCGCGCGCCGCGATTGATGATGTTGCCAGCGCGGCGGGCGGCCTTGACGGCCACGGTCAGCATCGGGTGCATGGGGAGCGGTGCGCCGCGGGCGCCTGGTGGCGCCGCGAGGCCAGTGAAGGTTGCGCGTATTCTACCTGCCCGATGAGCGCGCCACCCGTCCACGCCGATGCTGCAGTGCCGCGCGCGCTCGCGCGGATCCGTGTCGTGCTGGTGGCGACGAGCCATCCGGGCAACATCGGTGCCGCCGCGCGGGCGATGCTGACGATGGGGCTTGCCCGGCTCGTGCTTGTCGCGCCCGCGCGATTCCCGGACCCGGAGGCGGTGGCGCGCGCATCGGGCGCGACGGCGGTGCTGGACGCGGCGCAGGTGGTGGCGACGCTCGACGACGCACTGGCGGGCTGCGCGCTGTCGATCGGGCTCACCGCGCGCCCGCGCGAGTTCGCCGGGCGCGTCGCCGACGCACGCGAGGCCGCGCGCGAAGCCGTCGCCCGGACGGCCGAAGGTGACGTCGCGCTGGTGTTCGGCACCGAGATGTCGGGCCTGTCCAACGAGGAGCTCGCGCGCTGCGGGCTCGCCGCCACGATCCCGGCCAATCCCGGCTTCAGTTCGCTGAACCTGGCCGCTGCCGTGCAGGTGATGGCGTACGAGCTGCGCGTCGCCGCCGGCGCGGGGGAGGTCTGGCGCGCGCCGCGCTTCGCGGCTGCGACCGACGACGAGATCGAAGGCTTGCACCGGCATGCACGGGCGACGCTGCTCGCGGCGCGCTTCCTGGATGCCGAGCGCCCGCGGCGCCTGCTCGCGCGGCTGCGCCGGCTGTTCGGCCGCGCGCAACTCGAGCGCGAGGAGGTGAACATCCTGCGCGGCATCCTGGCGCGGATCGACGAGCTTGCGGGCCGGCCCCGCCGCTAGCCAATTGGTTGACCCGGTCAAGCAAATGACCGACGATGCCGCGATGCCTGCAGCTTCCGCCCACGCAACCCGTTCGCGCCCGCTGGCGGCCGACGTCGCCGCGGTGCGCGCGTTCAACCGCTTCTACACGCACCGGATCGGCGTGCTGAAGGACGGCCTCGCGGGCAGCGCGTTCACGCTGACGGAAGCGCGCGTGCTGTACGAAATCGCGACACGCAACGATGCGACGGCCGGCGCGATCGGCGCGGCACTCGGACTCGACGCCGGCTACCTGTCCCGGATACTGCGCCGCTTCGAGACGGGGCGGCTCGTCACCCGCGTGCCCGACACCCGCGACCGGCGCGCCCGCCGGCTCGCGCTGACGTCGCGCGGCCGCCGCGCGTTCGGTGACGTCGACCGCGCGTCCCGCGCCGCGACGGCGGCGCTGCTGCGGCCGCTCGCCGCGGCGCAACGCGGCGCCGTCGTGGACGCGATGCGCACGATCGAGGGCGCGCTCGACCCGGCGGCGACGACGTCCGGCGTCGTGCTGCGCGCGCCGCAACCCGGTGACTGGGGCTGGATCGTCGAGCGCCACGGCGCGCTGTACGCAGCCGAATATGGCTGGGGCCCGCGCTTCGAAGGCCTCGTCGCCGGCATCGTCGCCGAGATCGTCGCCGCGTTCGACCCCGCGTCCGACCGTTGCTGGATCGCCGAGCGCGACGGCGTGCGCGTCGGTTCCGTGTGCGTCGTCCGCGCGTCGGCGCGCGTGGCCAAGCTGCGGCTGTTCCTGCTCGAGCCCGCGGCGCGCGGGATCGGCCTCGGCGCCGCGATGGTCGACGCGTGCACGCAGTTCGCGCGCGACGCCGGCTACCACCGCATCAAGCTGTGGACACAGCGCAACCTCGGCGCGGCGCGCCACCTGTATGCGAAGGCGGGCTATCGCTGCACCGGCAGCGAAGCACACGCGGAGTTCGGCGTGCCACTCGTCAGCGAGACGTGGGAGCTCGTGCTCTAGCATGGCCGGCTTCCTGACACGCTTTGCGCGGCCGGCAGCGGCAAGCGGGTCCCCGCCCGCCGTGGTCGTCGCCTGCACGTCCTGCGGCGCTGCCGTCGCGCACGCATTCTGCTCCGTGTGTGGCGCGCCGCGGCCTGCCGACGCGCTGTCCGCGCACGAGCATCACTGCCGCAACTGCGGCGCCGAGGCCGACGGCCTGTACTGCCCGCAATGCGGGCAGGAGACGCGTGTCGCGATGCCCACGGCGCGCCAGTTCCTGCGCGAGGCCGCAGGGCGCTTCGTCGCGCTCGACAGCCGCCTGTGGCGCACGTTGTGGGCGCTGATGGTGAAGCCGGGCTTCCTGACCGTCGAATACCTGAAGGGCCGGCGCGCGCGGTACGTGCGTCCCGCGCGCCTGTTCCTGTTCAGCTCGATCGTCGCCTTCGCGGTGCTGAAGACGATTTCCGGGCCCGACATCATTCATTTCCAGGCCGACGACGACGACCCGCCGGCGACCAAGGGCGCCGACGCCAAGCCGCCAGCCGCGGGCGGCTCCGCGGCGAAATCCTCTGCCCCGGCCAAGCGGGCGCCGGCAGGCGCAGCCACCGCGGACGCGGGCAAGCCCGACGCGGTGAAGCCTGATGCCAACCCCGCGCACCGCGAAGCGGCAATCGTCGCGGGCAACGACATCAAGCTGTCGGTCGACCCCGCGGACCTGAACCTCAACCTAAAGGCACCCGACGGCCTGCTGGGCTCGCAGATGCTGCGCGACCGCCTGCGCGAGTACAACGCGATGGACCGCGACGGCAAGCAGCGCCAGTTGAAGGCGAACATGTTCCGCTACGGGCCGTACGCCGCGTTCGCGATGCTGCCGGCGTTCGCGCTGCTGCTGCAGGTCGTCTACTTCGGCCGCGGACGACGCTATCCGCAACGGCCACGGCGCTTCGCGGCGCACCTCGTGTTCGCCGCGCACAACAGCGCGTTCGTCGCGATCCTGGTCACGTTGCTCGGGATCCTCGCGAGCCGCCCGCCGATCGTCGTCGCGGGCGTCACGTTCTACGTGCTCTGGTACATGGTGGCGTCGCTGCGCCGCGTGTATGGCGGCGGATGGCTGGGCATCGTGCTGCGCGGCAGCGTCATCGCCATTGCCTATCTCGCGCTGTTCGTCCTCGCGATCGTGGGCCTGGTGATCGCCTCGCTGCTGCTGGGCTGACGCGAGCTCAACCGGGCGCGCACGCGTCCGCTTCGGTGCCCTTGTACGTGGCAAGCCTCGCCTCGTAGCGCGGCAGGCGCCGCTGGAGGCTCGCGATGCGGTCGTCGGCGCGCGCGCAGGCGGTCTTGCTCGCGCAGGTCGCCCGCGCTTTCTGCGTGGCAGCGAGGTCGGCACGGGCGGCATCCAGCAACTGCTGCTCGCGCAGCACCTTGGTGCGCGCGGCGCGGCACGCCTTCGTGGGTTCGCCGGGCGGCTTGGGCGGCGTCAGCCGCAACGTCTGCGCCGGCACGTCCACCGCCAGCAGCAGGCCGCCCCACAGCAGCGCGTGGCAACAGGTCAGCGCGAAAGTGCCGGGACGGCGCGGGCGTCGAGGGGGCAACGGGTGGCGGAGCGGATCGGGACAGCCAATGCTAGCAGCGTGCGGTGGCCGCGGCGCGCCGCCCCAATAGTTGAGTAAAGAGGTCGACAATGCGAAAATGATGCCATGTTCAACCGGCTGCGCGAAGACATTGCCGTCGTGTTCGACCGCGATCCCGCGGCCCGCACGCGGTGGGAAGTGCTCACCTGCTACCCGGGGCTGCACGCGCTCGTGTGGCACCGCAACGTCGTCGGTCCGCTGTGGCGGGGTGGGTGGCGCTGGCTCGCGCGATGGCTCGCGCACTGGAGCCGGTTCCTGACGGGCATCGAGATCCACCCGGGCGCCACGATCGGCCGGCGCGTCTTCATCGACCACGGCATGGGCATCGTGATCGGCGAAACGGCCGTCATCGGCGACGATACGACGCTGTATCACGGCGTCACGCTGGGCGGGACCTCGTGGAACAAGGGCAAGCGGCACCCGACGCTGGGCCGCGGCGTCGTCATTGGCGCCGGGGCAAAGGTCCTGGGGCCGATCCTCGTCGGCGACGGGGCCAAGGTCGGTTCCAACGCGGTGGTCGTCCGCGACGTGCCGCCGGGCGCCACGGCCGTCGGCATCCCGGCCCGCGTGCAGGCGCCCGACGACGCGCAGCGCGCTGCCGCGGCAGGCGGCGCGGGCAGTGGGTTTGCGGCCTACGCGATCGCCGCCGACGTCAACGACCCGGTCGTCCAGGTGATCCACAAGCTGCTGGATCACGCGGCCGCCTCCGATGCGCGGATCGATCGGCTCATCGAGCAGCTGTCCCGGCAGGGGACCGACTGCGGCGACACACAGGCGGTGGCCGAGGCCTTCGATCCCCAGCAGATCAACAAGATGCTTGACTGAACCAGTCGGGCTTTTAGTTGACAAACTTACTCGGGATTACTATATTGAGGGTCAGAGGACCCCAACCATGCGGCTGACGACCAAGGGACGTTTTGCGGTGACGGCGATGATCGACGTGGCGCTCCATGCGGGCGACTCGCCGGTGACGCTGGCCGCCATCGCCGACCGGCAGCAGATCTCGCTGTCGTACCTCGAGCAGCTGTTCGGCAAGCTCCGGCGCTCCGGACTCGTGGACAGCGTACGCGGCCCGGGCGGTGGCTACCACCTTGCGCGCGAGGCGGCGGCGATGTCGGTCGCGGACATCATCCGCGCCGTCGACGAGCCGATCGACGCCACCCAGTGCGGCGGCCGCGAGAACTGCCACGGCGACCGGCGCTGCATGACGCACGAGCTGTGGGCCGGCCTCAACGCCCACATTTTCGGATTCCTGAACGGCATCACGCTCGCCGAGCTCGTCCGCCAGCAGCACGAGGCGCGCGCCCAGAAGGACGTCGTCGTGATGCAGGATCGCCGTCCGGCCGCCGCGGAATGCGTGCCCACGCACGCGGACGCCTTCATTCCCTGAGAGTGCACCGAGCCCCATGATCGACCTTCCCATCTACCTCGACTACTCCGCGACGACGCCGGTGGACCCGCGCGTCGCCGAGAAGATGATCCCGTGGCTGACGGCCAACTTCGGCAACCCGGCGTCGCGCTCGCACGCGTTCGGCTGGAAGGCGGAGGCCGCGGTCGAGGAAGCACGCGAGCAGGTGGCGGCGCTCGTCCATTGCGACCCGAAGGAACTGGTGTGGACGTCGGGCGCGACCGAGTCGATCAACCTCGCCGTCAAGGGCGCCGCCCACTTCTACAAGGAGAAGGGCAAGCACCTCGTCACGGTGAAGACGGAGCACAAGGCCACGCTCGACACGATGCGCGAGCTGGAGCGCGAGGGCTTCGAGGTCACGTACCTCGACGTCGACCCGGAAGGCATGGTGTCGCTCGCGGCGTTCACCGCCGCGCTGCGCCCGGATACGGTCGTCGCGTCGGTGATGTTCGTCAACAACGAGATCGGCGTCATCCAGGACATCGCGGGCATGGGCGAGATCTGCCGCGCGCGCGGCATCATCTTCCACGTCGACGCGGCGCAGGCCACCGGCAAGATCCCGGTGGATCTCGCCACGCTGAAGGTCGACCTGATGTCGTTCTCGGCGCACAAGACCTACGGTCCCAAGGGCGTCGGCGCGCTGTTCGTCCGCCGCAAGCCGCGCGTGCGCATCGAGGCGCAGATGCACGGCGGTGGCCACGAGCGCGGGATGCGCTCGGGCACGCTGCCGACGCACCAGATCGTGGGCATGGGCGAGGCGTTCCGGCTCGCGAAGACGGAGATGGCGGCAGACAACGAGCGCATCCGCATGCTGCGCGACCGGCTGTGGAAGGGGCTCTCGGAAATCGACGAGGTCTACGTCAACGGCGACATGGTCCACCGCGTGCCGCACAACCTGAACGTCAGCTTCAACTTCGTCGAGGGCGAGAGCCTGATCATGGCGATCAAGGACATCGCGGTGTCGTCGGGTTCGGCGTGCACGTCGGCGTCGCTCGAGCCGTCGTACGTGCTGCGCGCGCTGGGGCGCAGCGACGAGCTCGCGCACAGTTCCATCCGCTTCACCGTCGGCCGCTTCACGACGGAAGAGGAAATCGATTACGCGGTCGACCTCATCAAGCGCAAGATCGCCAAGTTGCGCGAGCTGTCGCCGCTGTGGGAAATGCACCAGGAAGGCGTCGACCTGAACACCGTGCAGTGGGCTGCACATTGACGACGCGGATGAGCGTCGTGCAACGAGGATAAAGCCATGGCATACAGCGACAAGGTCATCGATCATTACGAGAATCCGCGCAACGTCGGCTCCTTCAAGAAGGACGACGACGCGGTGGGTACTGGCATGGTCGGCGCGCCGGCCTGCGGCGACGTGATGAAGCTGCAGATCCGCGTCGGCAAGGACGGCCGCATCGAGGACGCCAAGTTCAAGACGTACGGTTGCGGCTCCGCGATCGCTTCGTCGTCCCTTGTCACCGAATGGGTGAAGGGCAAGACGCTCGACCAGGCGCTCGACATCAAGAACACGCACATCGCCGAGGAACTCGCGCTGCCGCCGGTGAAGATCCATTGCTCGATCCTGGCCGAGGACGCCATCAAGGCGGCCGTCGCCGACTACAAGGCGAAGCATGGCGACGTCGCGGCTGGCACGCTCGCGCAGGCGCATGCGCAGGCGGCGGACTGAGGAGCACGCACGATGGCGATCACGCTGACGGAAACCGCCGCGAAGCATGTGGGCGCGCAGCTCGCGCGCCGCGGCAAGGGCGTGGGCCTGCGGCTCGGCGTCAAGACGTCGGGCTGCTCGGGCCTCGCGTACAAGCTGGAATTCGCCGACGAGACCAAGCCGGGCGACGTCACGTTCGACTCGCATGGCGTCACCGTGCTCGTCGACCCCAAGAGCCTGCCCTACCTCGACGGCACGGTGCTGGACTTCCGCAAGGAAGGCATCAACGAGGGCTTCAAGTTCGAGAACCCGAACGTGAAGGCCGAGTGCGGTTGCGGGGAGAGCTTCCACGTGTGACGGGGAATGCCTTGTTTCCCGGGACGGCGGGCGGCTCCAAGGCCGCCCTTTTGTTTCGGGGACGGGATCCCGTGCCTACGCATCGACGATGATCGACTTCACGCGCAATCACTTCGAACTGTTCGGCCTGCCGCGTGCGTTCGCGGTGGACACGGATGCGCTCGAGTCCGCCTATCGCGCGTTGCAGCATGACACGCACCCTGACCGCCATGCGCATGCGGGTGACGCGGAGCGCCGCGCAGCGCTGCAATCGTCCGCGCGCGTCAACGAGGCGTACCGGACGCTGCGCAACCCGGTCGAGCGCGGCCGCTACCTGCTGGCGCTGGCGGGCATCGACGCCCTCGACGAGACGGACACGAGCCTGCCGCTGCCGTTCCTCGAAGCGCAACTCGAGCGACGCGAAGCCGCGGACGAGGCGCGCGAGGCGGGGGACCTTCCGGCGCTGGACGCGCTCGTCGCGTCGATCCGCGCCGAAGCGCGGCAGCGCGAAGCGGCGCTGGGCGTTGCGCTCGACGCGGGCCGTCTTCCCGAGGCGCGCGGTCTCGTGCGCGAGCTGACGTTCCTGCAGAAGGTCGCTGCCGACGTCGAGGCGATCGCCGATGCGCTCGTCGACGAGGCGGGCTGACGCGATGGCGCTGCTGCAGATCGCCGAGCCGGATGCACCGCCTGTCGCGCGCGAGCGCAAGCGCGCGATCGGCATCGACCTCGGCACGACACACTCGCTGGTCGCCACCGTGCGCAACGGGTTGCCGGTGGTGCTCGCCGACGACGATGGCAGGCCTCTGGTCCCGTCGGTGGTTCGCTATCGTGGCGACGGTGTCGACGTCGGCTACGCGGCCGTCGCGCAGCAGTCGCGCGACCCCGAGAACACGATCGTGTCGGTGAAGCGGATGATGGGGCGCGGCCTCGCCGACCTGGACGACGACCGCCGCTTTCCCTACCAGTTCGTCGACGCGCCAGGCATGGTCCGCATTGCGACGCGCGCGGGCATCAAGTCGCCCGTCGAGGTGTCGGCGGACATCCTGCGCGTGCTGAAGGCGCGCGGCGAAGCGCAGCTCGGCGGTCCGATCGACGCCGCCGTCGTCACGGTCCCGGCGTATTTCGACGACGCGCAGCGCCAGGCCACGAAGGACGCGGCGCGGCTCGCCGGCCTGCCGGTGTTGCGCCTGCTGAACGAGCCGACTGCGGCTGCCGTCGCCTACGGCCTCGACAACGCGTCGCGCGGCACGTTCGCCGTGTTCGACCTGGGGGGCGGCACGTTCGACATCTCGATCCTGCGGCTTACGCGCGGCGTGTTCGAGGTGCTGGCCACCAACGGCGACGCGGCGCTGGGCGGCGACGACTTCGATCACCGCGTGTTTTGCTGGATCATCGAGGACGCCAAGCTGCCGCCGCTGTCGCCGGCCGACGCGCGCCTCCTGCTCGGGAAGGCGCGCGAGGCGAAGGAGATGCTGACAGGCCACGCGGAAGCGCCGATCGTGGCCACGCTGTCCACCGGTCAGAAGATCCACGCGACGCTGACCGCCGAAACGTTCACCGCCATCACGCGCACGCTCGTCCAGAAGACGCTGGGTCCGGTCCGCCGCGCGTTGCGCGACGCCAGGCTCGCGCCGGCCGACATCGACGGCGTCGTGCTGGTGGGCGGCGCCACGCGGATGCGGGAGATCCGGCGCACGGTCGCCGAGTTCTTCGGCCAGCCGCCGCTGACCAACCTCAACCCCGACGAGGTGGTCGCGCTGGGCGCCGCCGTGCAGGCCAACGCGCTCGCCGGCAACCGCGCCGAAGGGGACGACTGGCTGCTGCTCGACGTGATCCCGCTGTCGCTGGGCGTGGAGACGATGGGCGGCCTCGTCGAGAAGATCATCCCGCGCAATGCGACGATCCCCATCGCGCGCGCGCAGGAGTTCACGACGTTCAAGGACGGGCAGACGGCGATGGCCATCCACGTCGTGCAGGGCGAGCGCGAGAAAGTGTCCGACGTGCGCTCGCTGGCGCGCTTCGAACTGCGCGGCATCCCGCCGATGGCGGCGGGTGCGGCGCGGATCCGCGTGACCTATAACGTCGACGCCGATGGCCTGCTGTCGGTGACGGCGCGCGAGGAGGCGTCCGGCATCGAGGCGTCGATCGCCGTCAAGCCGTCCTACGGCCTGTCCGACGACGAGGTCGCGCGCATGCTCCAGGATGCGAATGCGCATGCCGCCGACGACGCGCGGGCGCGTGCGCTGGCCGAGGCCCAGGTCGAGGCGGACCAATTGCTGGAGGTGACTCGCGCCGCGCTCGCGGCCGATGGCGACCTGCTGGACGCTACCGAGCGCGCGGCGCTCGATGCGGCGCTGCGCATGCTGGCAGCCGCGCGCGGGACCGGCGATGCAGACGCGCTGCGCTCGGCGCTCGACGCGGCCAACCGCGCGTCCGGTACGCTGGCCCAGCGCCGGATGGACCGCGGCGTGCAGCGCGCGCTTGCCGGCAAATCGATCGACCAGGTGGTGTGACCGTGCCCGAGATCGTCGTCCTTCCCCATCCCGAGGTGTGCCCCGACGGCAAGACGTTCGCCGGCACGCCCGGCAAATCGCTGTGCGACAATCTGCTCGACCACGGCGTGGAGATCGAGCACGCGTGCGAGAAGTCGTGCGCATGCACGACGTGCCACGTGGTCGTGCGCGAAGGCTTCAACTCGCTGCCGCCTTCGACGGAGGACGAGGACGACCTGCTGGACCGCGCCTGGGGGCTGACGCCGCTGTCGCGGCTGTCGTGCCAGGCGATCGTCGGCGACACGAAGCTGGTCGTCGAGATCCCGCGCTACACGATCAACTACGCCAAGGAAGGCAAGTAGCGATGAAGTGGACTGACACGCGCGACATCGCGATGGCGCTGGTCGACGCCCATCCGGACGTCGAGCCGGCCAAGGTCCGCTTTACCGACCTCCATGCCTGGGTGCTCGCGTTGCCGGGCTTCGACGACGATCCCAACCGCAGCGGCGAGAAGATCCTGGAAGCGATCCAGATGGCGTGGATCGACGAGGCGGACTGAACGCATGAGCCCCGCGCCGATGCCCGCGATCACCGCGTTCTACGCGGGGATCACCGCCCTCCTGCTCGTCGTGCTGGGCTTGCGCGTGTCCGTGTGGCGGCGCCGCTCCGGCGTCGGCATCGGCGACGGCGGGCACCGCGAGCTGACGCGCGCCATCCGCGTCCACGCCAACCTGTCCGAGTGGGCGTGGCCGGTGCTGCTGCTGCTGCTGCTCGCGGAGCTCAACCGCGCGCCCGACCTGCTGCTCCATGTCGCGGGCATCGCATTCGTGACGGGCCGCGTGCTGCACGCGGTGGGGCTCACGTCGAGTGCCGGCGTGTCGTTCGGCCGCTTCACCGGCATCATTCTGACGTGGACGATCATCCTCGTGCTGGGCGCCTGGGACATCTGGGCGTTCCTGCGCCTCGTGCTGCGCTGACGCGGCAACCACAGCGGAGGCGTCGTGACCACCGGAGCCAGCGACCGCGCCTTCGCAGGTTCGATCCCGCGACTGTACGAGCGCTACCTCGTCCCGCTGATCTTCGAGCCGTATGCCCGGGATCTCGCGTCGCGCGTCGCCGCACTTGCGCCGGCGTCGGTACTCGAGTGGGCCGCGGGCACGGGCGTCGTGACGCGCCACCTGGCCGCGCAGTTGCCCACCGCGACGACGATCGTCGCCACCGACCTCAACCCGGCCATGCTCGAGCATGCGCAAAGCGTCGGCACGCAGCGCGCCGTCACGTGGCAGCAGGCGGACGCGATGCACCTGCCGTTCGCAGAGGCGACCTTCGACGTCGTCGTCTGCCAGTTCGGCGTCATGTTCCTGCCCGACAAGGCCGCGATGTTCGCGGAATCGCGGCGCGTGCTGCGCCCTGGCGGGACGCTGTTGTGCAACGTGTGGGACCGCATCGAGGACAATGTGTTCGCGGACTGCGTGACGGAGGCGATGGTCCCGCTGTTCCCGGGCGACCCACCGCGCTTCCTCGCACGCACGCCGCACGGTTGGCACGACGTGCGGGCGATCGAGGCGGCGCTGGTCGCGGGCGGCTTCACCGGGGCGCGCGCCATCGAGACACTCGCGTTTGACAGCCGGGCGGACTCGCCGCGCGACGTGGCGATTGCGTACTGCCAGGGCACGCCGCTGCGCAACGAGCTCGAGGCACGCGACCCGGCGGGACTCGACCGCGCGACCGACGTTGCCGAGGCCGCGCTCGCCAACCGCTTCGGCCGCGGCGCAATCGCCGGCAAGATCCAGGCGCACGTCGTCAGCGCGCGCCGGCCGGCGTCGTGACGGCGTTGGAGGCGGCCCGGGTACGCTGCGAAGACCGCGCGCTGGTTGGAGGCCTGCGAGTGGAGGTGCCGATCCATCGCGACGCGGGCTGCGCCGTCCAGCGCGCCCAACGCCTGAAAGGAAAGCCCACATGACGCGTTCACGTACCGCCGCATGCAGCTGTGGCCAGCTTGCTGCCGTCGTGACGGGCGATCCCGTACGGGTTTCCGTCTGCCATTGCCTCGCCTGCCAGCGGCGTACCGGCAGCGTGTTCGGCGCACAGGCGCGATTTGCGCGCAAGGATGTTGCCGCGAGCGGGGAGTCGTCGCGTTGGACGCGCC